>WRDH01000010.1 GCA_009783555.1 Oscillospiraceae bacterium | reverse complement strand
TTTAAGCTAGTATATTTAATAGGAAGTGAACCGGCAAATACTCATATGCGAGTAAGAACTTCTGCTGCTAGTGCCACTGGCACAGGATTCTTCGACATCACCGGTATTTGGGTTGTTCCTCCAGCCGACAGTGGCACAGGGACTCCTCCAGGCGGTGAGACGGGTACACCTCCGCCCGGTGGTGGAGCCACTGCGCCTTGTATTGAGCTTGTGCCAGCAACGATAATTACTACAGATTTAAGCGGTATAGAGATATGGGCAGCGCTTGCGCAGTTGGATATATCAGGAAGAGATTTAAGGGCTTATACTAGGATTGTCTGGGATATTGATGTAAAAGCAACAGCATCCGGTGGTGCAGCTCATGCAATAGATGTTCCGCAAAGTGACGGCTGGGGACTCATAAATTCATTCATTTTTGCGAACGGTTCCGATTGGGGAGTCAACAATAGAATTCACGAATTTGGTGGTGGTAACCATTTTTCAAATCAGACTCCATCTAACGTAGCCAGAATAGTTGAATTAAACAATGCAGCCAGAAATGCTGATTACAGCGATACACAAAGCAGATTAATAATACAAGCCGGAAACGGGAATCAAGGAAATTATGGAACTCGCGGCGGATATACAGGCTCAAAAGGCATGATGACGCAAGTAATTATTAACAGTGTGGTGCTTGTTGCTGATTGCACAGGTAATTGTTCGTCCTGTACAGGCGGTGTTACCACACCACCTCCCGGTGGTGGTGCCGGCGGCGGCGGTGACACTACCACTCCTGCTGAACCTTCCGCCTGCCCGTTTTGTGGTGTTGTAGGCAACTGGAGTTGGGGAGGCAATGAAGACCTCCACTGGGCGAACGGATGTGCTTGCCCGCACAATGCTCCGCACTTCTTTGATGCAAACGGCAGATGTGTCTGCGGCAGGACGGGAACACCCTCACCGGCACGTCAGGTGGCTTCCGCCTGCGGAATGTGCGGTGTTGTAGGCTACTGGAGTTGGGGCGGCAATGCAGAACTCCACTGGGCGAACGGATGTGCTTGTCCGCACAACGCTCCGCACTTCTTTGACGCAAACGGAAGATGTATCTGCGGCGCGACAGGTCCGCCATCTCCGGCAGTTTCCGCCTGCGGAATGTGCGGTGTTGTAGGTCCGTGGCGTTGGGGCGGTAATGCCGATGTCCACTGGGCAGATAACTGTAACTGCACACTCAGTGCTCCGCACGTCTTTGATGCAAGCGGCAGATGTATCTGCGGTGCACGAAGACTCGTTGCTCCGCAAGATGCTTTCCTTGAGGAAAACTTCATGGATTCGGAAGTAGTGATAGCTGACATTCTGCGTGCAATAGCAGCCGGAGAAGTGCCTACAATCGACCTGACCAATGCAGGCAACGTCACAATAATAGACGCTGATGTATTCCTTGCGATTGCCGAGGCCGGCGTTGATGTTGTGGTTGTCCTTCCAAGCGGATTTACATTCACAATTATTGCTTCTTCAATCACCGGCGATGTTGGTGCATTCGACCTGAACATCGGAGTCGATGTCGTGCATACCGAAGCGCAACGTGAAACACTCGGAGGCGGTATAGTTAATGTTGCAGAAAACTCACTGGTATTTATGCCTAACTTCCACGGTGAGTTCGGCTTTGAGATTGTGTTTAATATAACTGCCGGTCAGCTTGAGTACGCAGGGATTGAAAGCGAAACCGCTCTGCATTTCCATGTTTGCGCAGTCGGCGAAGTAACCGAAAAGGATCAACCGAGACTCAACAATGACGGATCGGTCGATATCACAATCAGCCACGCATCATTCCACGTATTGTCAAACGAAGCACCCTTTACAGTAGAAACAGGCATTCTGATAACAGAATCACCGGAAGTAATAGATGAAGCTCCGGACGTTACAACCCCCGGCGACGTTGAGCAAGGCGTTAGTACTGTACCTCCCATACAAGAGATATTAGCACAACAGAGCGAAAACAGCTTTTGGCTCCTGATATTGGCATCAACAGTAACTATTCTGGTAGCAGTAGCAGTAACAATGGTAATGCTGGACCGCCGCAACAGAACACGGCGGGCATAAAATGCAACATCGTTAAGATACTAAGCGTATCGAATGAGCAGGGTATCTTTGATACCTTGCTCATTTCAAAGTAATCTGTATAATAGAAAAAGGGACCGTTTTCAAGAAAGAGGAATTATTTATGATAAAAAAATTAATATCTGTTTTAATTTGCAGTGTGATGATGTTATCACTCGTCCCGGCAGCCTCTGTCTATGTTGACAGAGCTCCCGACGAAACATTGCTATATAACTTCACATTTGAAGATGAAGCTGCAGACGGTCAATATTTTACTATTAACGCCGATACTGTCGGATCTGCTGCTAAGGAATGGGTAAGCGGACCCGGAGTCGGACACGGTGACGACCATGCGCTCAGGGTTTGGAATATTGACGGTAACTACACCGGCAGAGATAACGCCGTGAGGCTCACATTGCCGAAACCGTTGAGAGCCGGCATCGAATACAGGATTTTAGCATGGATTTACGCGCCGTCCGATGAAAACCCGCGCAAATCAACACTCACGGGACCGGGTGTTGTTCTGAACGGTGATTATCCCGGCCCGCAAGGCGAGGTTAAGTTTCCGGAAAACTTCGGTACATTTCCGATGGACACATGGTTTGAGATGAACTTTGTTATGCCGGAGCGCAGATTCGACATTGATTTTATAGATTTCCGGCTCGTTATAAACGATGCCGATAAGCACCCCGACGTCTGGTACTGGGACAACATAGAAATATGGCAGGTCGGCGATACCGATCCGAACATTATAATACCCGAATGGGACTTGACCTTGCCGTCACTAGCGGAAGCGTTTAAGGGTCATTTCCTTATCGGCAACATAATGGAAGTAACGCCTATGTGGATGTCCGAACACGCTGAAATGTTCCCTCTTTATTACAATACGGTTACTGTTGAAAACTCCATGAAGCCGCTGTATATCTCTCCTGAAAAAGGCACTTTCAACTTCGCAGGTGCAGATGTGGCGGTGGAATGGGCCAAGGAGCATGGTTTAGCCTTACACGGGCACACTCTTGTCTGGCACAGCCAGTCACCCGGTTGGCTTACTTATGATGAAAACCGTGATGTACTGACCCGCGCCGAAGCTAAAGCAAACCTGGAACAGTTTGTAACAGCATATGCAGAGCGGTATGCCGGACGTATCGCTTCCTGGGACGTGGTAAACGAAGCATTTCGAAACAGCGTAACAGCAAACTCCAATTGGAAGCGTTCGCTGAGGGGAGGCACAGGAGCAGATATGTCGGCGGCGTGGTATGAAGCCTATTCCAACGGAATGGACGAAGCTGCGGGTGAAGCACCGTACGATTACATATATGATGCTTTTGCCTTTGCACGTCTTGCCGCGCCTGATGCAGTTTTGTTCTACAACGATTTTAACGAGGAAGAACCGGGCAAACGCGACGCCATTGCCGATATGGCAGACTACTTTAACGAAAAGTGGAAGGACGATTCACGGAATACAGAACCCGGACGCAAGCTGATTGAAGGCATAGGTATGCAGGCACACTATTGGGTCAGCAACTTAGATCCCGCTGATGTGGAAGCCTCTATAAAGCGTTTTATCGAATCCGGCTTGCGCATAAGGATAACAGAACTCGATATTCCGATGGGCTCGTGGGTAAATCAGCGCGAGGTTGGTCTGCCTGTAACGGATGACGAACTTAATCAACAGGCAGCATTATACAGAGACCTGTTTCAGATTTTTATAGATCATTCAGAGCATATTGATGCCGTGACCGTATGGGGGCTTGCCGATCCGTTCAGTTGGCGTGCAAGAGGTCTGCCTTTGCTGTTTGATGAGTTTTTTAGCGCGAAGCCCTCATTTTGGGCTGTTCTCGAAGTAGCAAACAACGCTCCTGCTCCTGCTCCCGCTCCCGCGCCCGATGATACTGCAGCTCCACCCCCGCCTGTAGATACGGACACCAATACAAACACAACCGTACCCGCGCTTGACCCCGTTGAAGAAGGACCAAGCTCACTGCGAATTTTCGCGATTATCCTCGCAGCGGTTGCAGGCGCGTCTGTTATTGGCGTGATAATAGTTGCTATAGTGTTGCATATGCAGAAGAAGAAAAAAAGTGATTAGTTAAGAAGACAGTGAACCTGTCCCCCTGTCTTTCTTTGCGGCTCTGATAACGGCGTTTATGCATTCGGCGGTTGCTCCCATCGGGACGCCGCCGCCGACGCTTAACAGCAGACCTTTTGTACTGCCGTTTGCTGCTATATAACTGTCTATACAGGCGAGCGACATATTATAAACTTCTTCCGGAGTGTTTCTCGCCAATGACATCGGGGGTATATTGCCGAGCAAAGAGACATTTTTGCCGGCTTTTTTGCGGACTTCACCAATATCCTTCATGTGAGTAAAGTTGAATAAATCAACACCCATATCTTCCATGTATTCAAAGCATACATCACTGTCTGTATCGTTATGGAAAAGGTGGATACATTCAGGGAAAGCAGTAAAAATCTCTTTAAGATAAGGATGCGCGAACTCCTCGTAGTCATCTTTCCCGAAGAACCCTGTAATATCATCCAGAACCAAAATGCCTTCGGCGGTTTGAACTGTTTCAAGCTGTGCTGCAAGCCAGTCCTTACAGAGCTGTGTAGTCAACTTCAGGAGCTTGTGTACTACCTCCGGCTCTATTTTTGTACACATCAGCATTTCCGTAACAGTAAATAAATGCGAGGCAATAGTTAGAGGTCCCCGCGTGCTTACGATTTTTATTTCTTCGCCTATTTCCTTAAGCTTCGGTTTGAAATATCTTTGCAAGTTAAGCAGCATCGGCATCATACCGTTTTTTTTCGGATTCGGGAGTGTCAGGGAGTTGACAACATCTTCGGCATCATCCATGTCGTTTATCAGGGGATGGGCATTTGGCAGATTGTCGTCAAAAAAGTCTATTTTTACACCAAAACCGGTCGGCTCGGTCACCATACCGTATTCTGCCCACCAATCGGGTAAAAACAAGACATCAGGAAAGTCCCGTTTGATTTTCATATATGAGTTGTACCATTCATCGGGGCGAACATAGAAATCAATATTTGATATACCGCAATACCCCGGCATCCAGGGACTGTCCACGATTAAACCGACATGCAGCTCATCTGATTCTCCTTTTATGATTGATTTAAGTAAATTCCATTGATTCTTTGTCATAGTATCACGGCCTTTCTTGTCAAACACAATAACTAATGGTATTATATTCTAAAAAATAATCCAAAGCAATATTAATAGGAGGGTGGCAATGAAATATTTACTGGGAATTGACCTTGGTACATCAGGAACTAAAACTGTACTCTTTAATGATGCCGGAAAAGCGGTTTGCAGCGCGAGTGAGGAGTATCCGTTGTTGCAACCGAATAACGGTTGGGCGGAACAGGATCCCGCTGATTGGTGGAATGCGTGTGTTTTGACATTGAAGAGAGTTATTTCGGATTCAAAAATTAATCCCCGCGACATTGCCGGAATAGGATTTTCGGGTCAAATGCACGGGCTTGTTATGCTCGATGATAAAGGTGAAGTAGTGCGTAACAGTATTATCTGGTGCGACGGGCGTACTGCAGATGAATGTGATGAAATTACAAAGAGGGTAGGGGAGTCACGTCTCGTCGAAATAACAGGAAATCATGCGCTGACCAGTTTTACTGCAGGGAATATTCTATGGGTGCGAAATCATGAACCTGAACTATATAAAAAATGCAAGCACATTCTTTTACCAAAGGATTACCTGCGCTTTAAGTTAACAGGAAAGCTTGGAATGGAAGCAAGCGATGCATCGGGAATGAATCTTCTTGATATAAGGACAAGAAACTGGTCGGATGAAGTGCTCAAAAAGCTGGATATAAATCCGGAACTTCTCCCCGATGTTTATGAATCCTCCGGGATAGCCGGGTCCATTACAGCCGAAGCTGCTGCTCTGACAAATCTTGCCGAAGGCACACCTGTTGTTTACGGCGGCGGCGATAATGCAGCGGCTGCAATCGGCACAGGCGTTGTAGAGAGTGGTAAGGCATTTATTACAATAGGTACATCCGGGGTGCTGTTTGCACATTCGGACGAGGTTGCGGTTGATAAGGGCGGGCGTGTCAATACATTCTGTGCTGCTGTTCCAAATGCATGGGCGGTCTTTGGTTGCACATTATCAGCAGGTCTTTCCCTGCAATGGCTGAGAAATAACTTTTTCCTGCCGGAGATGAAGGTTGCGGAGGGTCTTGGCAAGGATACATACGATATAATGACCGCGCAAGCGGAGAGAATTCCTATCGGAGCTAATCGACTGATATTTATGCCTTATCTGATGGGTGAGAGAAGTCCGATACTTGATCCGAACGCCCGTGCTGTATTTTTCGGGCTTTCCGCAATTCACACGAAATACGACATGCTCCGAAGTGTGATGGAGGGTGTAATCTACGCCCAGCGGCAATGTCTTGACATTCACCGTGATATGGGCATAGAGTTCGGTGAAATCTACGCAACCGGCGGCGGCGGCTCAAGCCCGCTATGGCGGCAGATGATTGCCGATATCTTTGATTTACCTGTCGTTACAGTCCAAAACAGAGAAGGCCCCGCACTTGGTGCGGCGATTCTGGCAGGTGTTGGTGCGGGTATGTACAAAAGTGTTGCCGATGCTTGCAAGGAGATAATAAAAGTTAATGCACCGCAGTTACCGATTGCAGAGAACACGAAGAAATATGACCCGTATTATAATCTGTTTTGCGACCTATACCCCGCGATGAAGGAAGGATTTAGGACACTTTCTAAACTTTAATCAGGTAGTATGGCAGGGGGGTATCCGAAAACTTTTTATGGTTTCAGTCAGCACACAAGTTTTGCCGTCAAAGCCGGTTTCCACGAAGGTGCAGTGCATTGGCTGGAAGCATTAAAAGTTTTCGGATACCCCCTGTCAGGCTTCCTGACGCTATTCCGCATTTTGTTGCAACGACATCCATATATAGTGATATTTATATACAAAATTACTAAATATGGTAAAAATTGTTAAAATTCTATTGATAAGTGATTTTATTAAGAGTATAATAATTAACGTCAAGGATGACAATAATCCTATCTGAAAGCCGGTGTTTACTCTGTACTTAAAATCACTTGAAATTCAAGGCTTCAAATCATTTCCAACCAGTACACGCCTTACATTTGAAAAGCCTATAACGGGAATCGTAGGACCAAATGGCAGCGGCAAGTCAAACATTGCCGATGCTATTCTTTGGGTCATGGGTGAACAATCCACAAAAAGCCTTCGAGGAGGCAAAATGGAAGATGTAATATTCGGCGGGACACAAAGACGCTCCCAGATGGGCGTTGCCGAAGTATCGCTCATACTTGACAACTCCGAAGGACGCTTAGGCTTAGATACTACAGAAGTAATGCTGACGAGAAGATACTACCGCTCCGGCGAGAGCGAATACTATATCAACCAATCATTGGTCCGCCTAAAGGACATGAACGACCTTCTCATGGATACGGGACTCGGCAGGGAAGGTTACTGTATCATCGGGCAAGGAAAAATAGCGGAAATTCTATCATCAAAAAGCAAAGACAGGCGTGATATATTCGAAGAGGCAGCCGGAATATCGCGTTACAGGCACAGAAAAGACGAATCAGAACGCAAGCTGCAGCAGACAGAAGACAATCTTTTAAGAGTCGGTGACAAAATCTCGGAGCTCGAGTTGCAAATAGAACCTCTCCGCGAGCAGGCAGAAATTGCAAAAAAGTTTCTCTTATTAAGAGACGAACTGAAAGGTCTGGAAATATCAGTGTGGCTGCGTGAACTTGAGACGCTCGGCACACGTGCGGAAAAGACTGAAGCAGACCACGTAACGGCAGGACGAACTTATGATGCTGCTAACTTAGAGTTGGAATCATGTTATACAGAAATAGAATCGCTTTCGGAAATGACACGTGAAAGCAATATTGAAACCGATACTATCCTTGAAGAAATATCTGCATCGGAAGGGCGGCACAGCGAAGTTGAAAGTGCGGTTGCCGTTCTTAAACAACGACTTGAGGGAAATGCGGGTCAGATTGAAAATATATCTCTGGAGCTTCAAAATCAAGATGAAAGCCACGACGGTGTCGGTAAACAAATCAGTGAAAAAGAAGAGCGTCTTTTTGAAATTGACGAAGAAAAAGCAAAACGGGATAATCATATGACGAAGCTTAATGCAGAGCTTCAGGAGATATCAAATGACACAGGGGAGTCATCAGATACACAAAGCCGTCTATTAAAAAATGAAAACGATCTTCAAGTAAAACATAGCGAAAAAAAATCAGAGTTTTCAGCACTTGCATCACAAGCGCAGGAGCTCTTTGACATGGATAATTCCGTTAAGCAAAAGCTTGCTGCAGCCAAAGAAGAGCTAAAAGAGAGCCAAAAAGAACATGAGGCTTATATCGCCGAACTAAAAAAAGCACAAGAAGAAGCGGAAGCGCTTGAAAACATAATTAAAGGATTGTCGATTAAAGCGGAAAACCGTACAAAAAAGGCGAATACAGCAGGTGAAAATGTCGAAAAGCTTGCGTATGATTTAAAGACGCTGGAATCAAGAAAAAACCTGCTTACTGAAATGGAAAAGGACTATCGGGGTTACTCAAAATCGGTTAAACTTGTAATGCAGGAACTATCACGGGGTTCGCTCAAAAATATCCACGGAACAGTCGGAGGCCTGATAAAAACCAATGAAGAATACGCGATAGCGATTGAAACTGCTCTCGGTCATGCCATGCAAAATATTATAGTTGATACAGAAGAAGACGGAAAAGCCGCAATCAATTATCTTAAGCGCAAGGATGGCGGCAGGGCTACGTTCTTACCAATCTCAACCGTTAAAGGAAATACTTTAAGCGAAAATGAGTTTAGAAATGATAACGGGTTTGAAGGGCTGGCTATAAACCTTGTAAAATTCAATCCAAAGTACGGCGGAGTTTACGCCAGCTTACTGGGAAGGGTCATTGTGGCAGACGATTTGAACAATGCCATAAAAATCGCCCGTAATCACAATCATAAATATAAAGTAGTCACTCTTGACGGACAGGTCATAAATGCCGGAGGTTCTATGACAGGCGGCTCTACGGCTAACACCGCAGGAGTGCTGTCACGCGCAAATGAACTGGAGCAACTGGACGGACGAATAAAATCATGCAGCGACAGCTTAGTAAAAATGCAGCGGGAATTATCGGAGCTTGTGCGTGAAAAAACCGCTGCCGAATATGAGCTGAATACTGCTCTTGAAGAACTGCGCCTGGCAAAGGAAGACATCATGCGACGACAGCTTGAAGAAACACACCGGGAGCATATGTTGCAAGCGTCAAGGGATAATATTAAATCATTCGAAAATGAAATAAATTCTATTTCTAAGAGGACCGAACTAAACTTAAGCGAAAAGGAGAAACTGGAAATAGAAATATCAACCCTCGAAACAGAAGCGGAGGCTTTGAGGGATAGCATTGAAGAGGCAATACGCGGTCATGAAGTATTGTCACAGGAACGAGACAGAGTTAATACTTCTCTTGCGGAACTTCGCGCACAGATTGCGGCGCTCGATGGCGAAAAAGTATCTCTCACTAAAGCAGTTACGGAGCTTTGTGCATTGCGTGAGGATATGTTCGGCAGCCGTGAACGCCAGCTTGATAAAATTGATGAACTGAAGCGGGATAACGAGCAAATATGTGCAGCTATTATTGAAAAGGATCTTCAGTCATCAAAGATTCTGGATGAGATAGATACTCATAAAAAACGTTTGTCAAAACTATCCGGTAAAAAGTTCAAGATTGAAGAAAAACGGAACACTCTTGATAAGGCAGTACAAGATAAAAATAAACAACTTCTCGGGTTGCAACACGAATGCTCAAGACTTGAACAGAGAATACAAAGCATCAAAATGGAAGAAAAACAGATAATTGATAAGTTTTTTGATGAGTATGACTTGTCTCCAAATGTCGCTGTAAAATTCGGCACTCCAATTGAGAGTATAACGACAGCCAGAAAAAGAATTAATTCTATAAAGCAGGATAAGTCCGCTCTCGGTAATGTGAACGTAGGAGCGATTGATGAGTTTGAGCGGGTAAGTACAAGATATGATTATCTGACATCACAACGCGATGACGTTGTTAAAGCTAAGACAGAGCTTATAAATATAATTGAAGAAATAACGATACGTATGCGTGAAATTTTCTCACGTGAATTTAAGATAATAAACAGCAGCTTCGAGAGGATTTTCAAAGAGTTGTTCGGCGGCGGCAGGGCATCGCTTGTGCTTGAGGATCCAGAAGATGTCCTCAATTGCGGTATAGACATTCAAGCTCAACCTCCCGGAACAGCTTTGAAATCGATAACTCCTCTCTCGGGTGGTGAAAAAGCACTTGTTGCAATAGCTATTTACTTTGCCATACTGTCTGTACGTCCGCCTCCATTTGTTGTAATGGACGAAATCGATGCTGCTCTGGATGATGCCAACGTGTTGCGTTTTGCAGATTATATGCGCAGAATGTCCGAAAAGACACAGATGGTAGCGATTTCACACAAAAGAGGCACAATGGAAGAAGCAGATGTGTTATATGGGGTAACAATGCAGGAGCTTGGAGTATCAAGCTTGCTATGCATCGATTTGGATGAGGCTGAAAAGCATATGATAAGTAAGGTTAAGGTTTAAATGAGATTTTTTGCTAAATTGCAGCAGGGACTTGCGAAAACGACACGGCAACTGGGAGCATTGTTCGCATCATTTACCGGTGCGGACGATGATTTTTATGATGAGTTGGAAGAAGTATTAATTCTGGCTGATTTGGGAGCCGAGCTTGCTGTATCAACGGTTGATTTATTACGTGACGTTGTTTTAAAGGAAGGATTAAGAGGAGCCGATGAGATTAAAAAGGCTCTTTCAGATATATTATACGCTCGTTTGTCCGGTGTTAGTCCGGAGCTTAACCTGGAAACAAAGCCGTCAATTATTCTTGTTATCGGGGTCAACGGAGTCGGAAAAACGACTACTATCGGAAAGCTGGCACTAAAATACAAAAATCAAGGCAAGAAAGTACTACTTTGTGCCGGAGATACATTCCGTGCGGCAGCAGGGGAGCAGCTCTCAATTTGGGCACAGCGGGCGGGCGTCGATATTATTCGCCGTGAGGAAGGAGCAGACCCGGCTTCTGTCATATATGACGGCATAAATGCGGCAAAAGCCAGGGGCGCAGATATAATTATCTGCGATACGGCAGGCAGGCTGCACAACAAATCAAATCTGATGAACGAACTGGGTAAAATCCATAGGATTATTGAGCGTGAGCTGCCAAATGAAGATAAGGAGACTCTGCTTGTTTTAGATGCGACAACAGGGCAAAACGGTTTGATACAAGCACGTCAGTTTAAAGAAGCGACGGATATCACCGGAATAGTTCTGACAAAACTTGACGGAACCGCAAAAGGCGGGATTATATTCGCGATTGTTGACGAACTGGGAATACCCGTCAAACTCATTGGAGTCGGGGAACAATCGGATGACTTGCTGGAGTTTGACGGAAAGGACTTCGCTGAAGCAATATTAGCCTGATTGAGAATTATTTATGCAGAAATTATAATGCAAAATGCAGATTTTGAGGGTAGCATTGTCGAGGTTGTTCTGTGCGGAAGGAGTAAACGGTTAGCATGCGATATATTCTTGCGACGGCGAATCCGGGGAAAATTAAAGAAATGCGAGACATACTTTCCGGTCTCGGGATTGAGGTAGTTACCCGCGATGGCCTTGGTATTCAAATTGCTGTTGAAGAAACCGGAACAACTTTTTATGAAAACGCAAAGCTTAAGGCGGAAGCGATATGTGCTGCTTCAAAAATGCCGTCTATAGCGGACGATTCCGGACTTGTCGTTGAAGCATTGGACGGCCGACCGGGTGTTTATTCCAGTTCATACGGCGGTGAAGCCTTAACCGCTGAGCAGAGATGTATGTTTTTATTGGATGAAATGAAAAAAACGGAACAAAGACGCGCTAAATTCGTCTGTAATATAGTATGTGTTTTCCCCGATGGAAATATATTATCGGCAGCCGGTGAATGCAACGGGACAATATCAACTGAAATAAAAGGCGTAAGGGGGTTTGGATATGATCCGGTTTTTGTGCCTGACGGGTATATAAAAACAATGGCTGAACTCTCAAGCGAAGAAAAAAACGCAATATCACACAGAGGAAAAGCCCTTCTTGAGTTCATTTCTAAACTGAAGGAAAAATGCGTATGAATGTTGGTATTTTCGGAGGTGCGTTTAATCCGCCGCATATCGGGCATGTAAAAGCCGCGCAGACAGCCGCCCGGCAAAATAAGCTTGACTTACTGTTAGTAATCCCAACGGGTACTCCGCCGCACAAGCATCTTCCAAACGGCTCACCGTGTCCTGAAATGCGACTTAAAATGACACGGAATGCATTTGAATTATCTGACCGTACAACAGTTTCCGACATGGAAGTTTACTGTAGTGCCAACAACTACACCATTGATACCGTAAATAAAATTAAACAGGAATATAACAGTGCACATTTATTTCTTCTTGTCGGAACAGATATGTATGAATCTTTGGAAACATGGAAAGACAGTGAGGCTTTGCTTGGGCTTGTTACACCTGTTTTATTAACGCGTACGGTTATCAATATTTCATCATCGGAAATCAGAGAAATGCTGCCTATGCGCAAGGGCAGAGAGTACCTTGCGGAGTCAAATTACGCTTATATTATAAAGCACAGGCTGTATGATGCTAAACCTGATTGGGACTGGTTAAGGGAGCGTTCACATTCTATGTTACTTCCCTTGCGAGTGCCTCATGTCGATGCTTGTGAAGTTGCGGCTTTGCAGCTTGCAGATTACTGGAACGTAGATAAGGATGATGCTCGTGAAGCTGCGATATTGCATGATATTACGAAGAAACTTGATTTTTCTGAAAATATGTGTATAATTGCAGAACACGGCATTTATGCAGAAAGCATTGGAAAACGTGAAGAGAAATTGCTTCACTCAATCACCGGCGCATTGATTGCACAAACAGATTTCGGAGTGTCAGATGCGGTTGCCAATGCAATAAAATGGCACACTACAGGCAAAGCGCAAATGACAACACTTGAAAAAGTAATCTATCTTGCAGATTATATTGAGGCTACAAGAGAGTTTCCCGGCATTGAGCAGTTACGTAAGCTTTCCTTTGAAAGTATAGATGACGCGATGATTATGGGACTGGAAATGACTATTGACGACCTTAAGTCAAGAGGTATTGAGCCATGTGCAGCATCATATGAGGCACTGGAGGATTTAAAGAAGAATAACGGGAATTATTGTAAAGGATAACAGGTTCTCTCAAAGGTTGTATTACATCCGGCGAGCAAAGAAAGGAACATTCATTTAATGAAACTTATAAGCAGCAGAAGCGGTGGTAAGCGGTTCGCAAATTCACGCACAGTAAATAAAAACGTGTCCGGAAAAGCAAGAGATAGAGCCGGACTTAATAATAGTATTGAGGCAGATAAAACAAAAGAAAAAAAAAGGGGACGTTTTAGCAGCTTATCAAAAAAGAAAAAAATAATTATTATAGCTTCCGGCATAGTTGGGCTGATGCTAATCCTCGGAGCGAGTACACTGGCAGTAGTAAGATGGCAAATCCAGCCATTTTATGATTACTTTTTTAAGCCCCGTATCGAAACACTCGCTTCATTGCCCGGCAGAGACTCATCAGGAGGCGGTATACTTGTCCAAAATCCGGATGATCCTGAAGGCAGACCTGTTATTATAAGCGGAGGAGATAGCGGTGGAGATGAAGATGGTGCAGCTTCTGTAGTTACGCGCAATGAAAATCAATTTACTTTTCTTCTGATGGGCATTGATGAACACGGCAATACGGATGCAATCATGGTCGCATTGTTTGATGTTGAAGAAAAATCACTTGATATTGTCAGTATTCCGAGAGATACTCTCGTAAATGTAAGTTGGAACTTAAAAAAAGTTAATTCCATATATGCATATATGCGTCATCAACACAGAACTGCGTCAAATACCGATGAGCTTGCGATGGAATCAACAATTGAACATATGAGAAACTTGCTTGGGTTTCATGTCGATTTTATGATAACTGTTCATCCTAATGCATTTGTAAGGCTCATAGATACCATAGGTCCCATTCCTTTCAATGTTCCGGCTAATGTGCATGTTGATGATGTCCGAGTATCGCGCGGCAATCAGCGACTTAACGGGCGACAGGCATTGGCAGTAGTCCGTTCAAGAAACTACGGAAATCACGCAATAGGCAGAGACTACACACAACAGGAGTTTTTAATGGCTGTCGCAAATACACTTATTGCAAACAGAACCTCGCTTAAAGTTGAGGATATGGTCGACATTTTCTTTAGAAATGTAAAAACAAACATCCCGCTTAATAATCTTATATATTTTGCCCGTGAGTTTCTTCAGTTGAGTACAGACCGCATTAGCTTTGGTATGATGCCCGGTGCAATTGACTCTGTCGGAAGGCAGTCATATATAACAGTCCATGTTAATGAGTGGCTTGAAGTCATTAACAGCAGAATAAATCCATTTGACCGTGATATAGAATTTGATGATTTAAGTGTTTTAACACGAGGAGCAGACAGAAGGCTTTATGTTACCGACGGAAACTGGCTGGGAAGTTCGTCGTGGGGTTCGAACAGTTTAGGCGAGAGTAACCCCAGTCTGACGACTGACACTTCACGCCCGACTCAAGCTCCGGCTAATCAAAGACCTCCTGCTGCTGATGATGGAGGAGATGTTAATCCTGTCACCGGAGGTGCCGGAGGCGGTGGTGATGGAGACGATGGTGATTAGGCATTGCTGATCCCAACTGTGAAAGGATTTGATTAAATAAATGCTAACTCCCAATGAAGTAGCAGGATTTGTTGTAAATGCTCTTGACGGTAAAAAAGCAAAAGATATAAAATTACTTAGAACAAGCGAAATAACAATACTTGCAGATTATTTTGTGATTTGTACGGCAGGCTCGACAACTCAGTTAAAAACACTATCGGACGAAGTCGAAAAGACTTTAAAGGAAAACGGAGAAAGACCCCTTCGCAGAGAAGGACACAGGTCGGGCGGTTGGATACTGATTGACTTCGGATGTGTGGTTGTGCACCTGTTTTTACAAGAAGAACGGGAGTTTTATACACTTGAACGCCTTTGGGGTGATGCAGAAGATGTAGATATCAGCAGTATGATTGCGAGGAAAAAATGAAATACGATTTTACCCGAATTGAAAAAAAATGGCAAGGAAAATGGGAGGCTGAAAAGCCTTTTACCGCGCTTTACGGCAGTGAAAAGCCAAAAAGCTATATTTTGATTGAATTTCCGTATCCATCAGGCACAGGCTTGCATGTCGGACATCCAAGACCCTTTACTGCAATGGATATTGTCGCCAGAAAAAGACGTATGCTTGGCTATAACGTTCTCTACCCGATAGGATTTGATGCGTTTGGTTTACCGACCGAGAATTTTGCAATTCAAAATAAAGTACATCCGATGGTAGTGACAAAAAATAACATTTTACGCTTTACATCTCAGTTAAAAAAGCTTGGTTACAGCTTTGATTGGTCAAGATGCGTTGATACGACTGATCCGGAGTATTATAAGTGGACACAATGGATTTTCCTGAAAATGTTCGAGCATGATTTGGCCTATAAAGCACTTATTCCCGTTAATTGGTGTACTTCCTGTAAATGCGTTCTTGCGAATGAAGAAGTAGTTGACGGAGGCTGCGAGCGGTGCGGTGCCGAGGTCGTAAGACGCGAAAAGAGTCAATGGATGCTGCGGATTACCAAATACGCGCAGCGTCTTGTTGATGACCTTGATGATGTCGATTATGTCGAGAGAGTAAAGGTTCAACAGCGAAACTGGATAGGCCGCTCTGTTGGTGCGGAAGTAGACTTTAAAACGACAACCGGTGATACTATTCGAGTGTTCACCACCCGTCAAGACACATTGTACGGTGCAACTTACATGGTTATTTCACCGGAACATTCATTATTGAAAAAGTGGTCTGTTGAAAATGCGGACGAGATTCACACCTATCAGGAGGATGCGGCTAAAAAATCCGATTTCGAACGTACTGAGCTTGTTAAGGAGAAAACAGGCGTTGAAGTAAAGGGTGTTCGCGCAATAAACCCCGTATCAGGCAAAGAAATACCGATTTTTATATCCGACTATGTTCTCGCATCATATGGTACGGGAGCAATTATGGCTGTTCCCGGTCATGATGTAAGGGACTGGGAGTTTGCGAAAAAATTCGGACTTCCTATTATTGAAGTAGTTGCCGGCGGTGATGTGGAAAAAGAAGCATTTGAGGACTGCGAAACCGGAATCATGGTCAACTCTCCGCTTATCAACGGGTTAAATGTAGAGGACGCAAAAGTCAAGATAACAAAATGGTTAACTGAGAATGGACTCGGAGTAGAGAAAGTAAACTTTAAGCTTCGTGACTGGGTTTTCTCAAGGCAAAGATATTGGGGAGAGCCGATTCCAATAGTTCATTGCGAAAAATGCGGTTATGTCGCACTTCCGGAAAATGAGTTGCCGCTGATACTGCCCGATGTAGAAAATTACGAAACCACCGAAACAGGGGAGAGTCCCCTCGCCGCAATGACAGAATGGATTATAACTAACTGTCCGAAGTGCGGCGGATTTGCGAAACGTGAAACCGATACTATGCCGCAGTGGGCCGGCTCAAGCTGGTATTTTCTGCGTTATGCCGATCCTGATAACAAAAATGCTCTGGCTTCTAAGCAGGCTCTTGATTATTGGACACCTGTTGACTGGTATAACGGCGGTATGGAGCATACAACACTGCATTTACTATACTCGCGCTTCTGGCATAAGTTCTTATATGATATTGGTGTCGTTCCAACCCCTGAACCCTATATGAAGCGTACAAGCCATGGAATGATCCTCGGTGAAGATAATCAAAAAATGAGTAAATCCCGCGGAAATGTTGTAAACCCCGATGAGTACATTTCTGAGTTTGGCGCGGATACACTAAGACTATATATAATGTTTATAGGAGATTTTGAAAAGGCCGCACCCTGGTCGCACAACGCAGTTAAGGGATGTAAGCGTTTCCTTGACAGGGTGTGGAATCTTGCTGAAGCAAAGATTGAAGGTCGTGCGACCTCAAATGAAGACTTGTCAAAAGAACACGAAACAGCAGTACACCGAGCTGTTAAAAAGGTCGGATGTGATATAGAGGTTCTCAAGTTCAATACTGCAATTGCTACACTAATGGCATTGGTCAATGAATTCTATATTACAAAGCCGAACAGGATGGAAATAAAGCTGCTATTGACACTTTTGTCGCCATTTGCACCACATATAGCAGAGGAATTGTGGGAGCTTCAGTGTTTTGAAGGCTATGCCTCAGGGCAGCCCTGGCCGGAATATGATGAGGGCAAAACAATTGAAGCAAATATTGACATGGCAGTTCAGGTAATGGGCAAGCTGAGAGGCACAATAAATGTACCGGTCGACTCTGAAGATGAGTTTGTTGTTAGAACGGCAGTTTCAGATGAGAAAATTGCCAGATGTATAGAAAGTAAGGAAATCATGCGAACAATTGTTGTAAAAAACAAGCTGGTTAATCTGATTGTAAAGTAAGCATTAGTAAGTTTAGTATACCTTAACACTAGTCTAAAAATAGATGGAGGTTCCTTTTTGGAGTTTAATGTAATGGAGTATATTGTTACATTCACCGGCGAGAGGTTTACTCCGTTAAGTCCGCAAATAGATAAGATACATATTGAAGATATAGCTCATTCATTATCTTTGATGTGCCGCGCAAACGGGCATATCGATTATTTTTTCTCCGTTGCGCAACATTCACTGAACTGTGCCGCAGAAGCCAAAGCAAGAGGCTTTACGGCACGGGTTCAGCTTGCCTGCTTGATCCATGATGCAAGCGAAGCGTATATATCCGATATATTAACACCGGTAAAGCAGTATTTACATGAATACATGAATATAGAGGAAAACCTGCAAAACACTATCTACAAAAAGTTTCTCGGAGAGGTTCCATCGGAGGCAGAACTGTCCTTAGTAGCTCAAATAGATAATGACATGCTAATCAATGAATTTGATTCGTTAATGAAAAAGACAAAAGTATTTGATGCAATCAGAAAACTTGAAAGCAATCCGTCATATGAATGCCGCAACCAAAAGGAAGTAGAAAACGAATTCCTAAAAACCTACTACGGAATAATGCACGCCGGAATAATACAAGGTAAGTTCATGGATTAACCAACCGGCAATCAAGAAACCAAAAAAGACACTAAAACCACTTTCCATCAATATAAGCCTTTTACCACCACCCCACATTGAACAAAATCTTTATTTTGTGGAAATGTTGTTCTGGACATTTCCCTATTAAATGTGATATAATTAAGTAAGGTGTCTAAATTGCTTGTCGTTTTATTTTTGAGGTATTTACTATGGATTACAGAACCGAGTCCCCTCCGATTATTCGAGAGTTTTTATTTTATCATGAGACAATCAAAGGACATTCAAAAAAAACTGTTGATGAATACTTTTATGACTTAAGGATGTTCTTTAGGTTTCTAAAAATTCATAAGCGTATTGTGCCCCGGGACACTGACTTTGAAGATATTTTAATAACAGACATTGACTTAGGGTTTGTCGAGTCGTTGACAATCTCGGATGTGTATGAGTATCTGGTATTTCTGACCAGGGATCGACCTACACATCAAAATAGCAGAAATACTGACTATGGGCTAACAGCGGCAAGCCGTGCCCGCAAAACAGCCGTAATCCGTTCTTTCTATAAGTATCTGACAGTAAAGTCAGAGAATTTCAAGTTAACAAAAAACCCGGTCGCCGACCTTGACGCTCCCAAAATACGAAAGACACTTCCCCGCTATTTAAGCCTGGACGAAAGCACAAAGCTACTTGACGGCGTGGATGGTAAGTATAAGGAACGTGACTTTTGCATTTTAACAATATTTCTCAACTGTGGACTGCGTATATCCGAACTGGCGAATCTAAATATTGCAGATTATCGAGAGGAATCGCTCCGTGTTCTTGGTAAAGGAAACAAGGAACGTATTGTATACATCAACGAAGCATGCGCTGAAGCAATCAACGACTATTTACTAATTCGCAAATCAGTATCTATTAATACAGAACGTGCTCTGTTCCTGTCAAGCAGACGAAAACGAATAAGCACCTCTACGATTCACAACCTTGTAAAAAAACATCTGCTCGCCGCAGGTCTCGACAGTTCAAAATACTCTTCCCATAAACTCCGCCACACAGCCGCAACACTGATGCTAAAAAGTGGAGTTGATGTAAGAACATTACAGGAACTACTGGGACACGAACACTTAAATACAACTCAAATTTACACCCACGTAGAGAGCAGCAGCCTCCGCGATGCAGCCATGCGCTCTCCCCTTTCAGGTTACAAGAAAAAATGAAGGGTAAGGTAGCTGCTTGGAGGGTGTTCGGAAAACTTTTAGGAGTTTCAGTCGGCACACAAATTTTGCCGAGCAAACAAGTTTTCACGATTGTGCTAGTGCAATGATTGAAGCTCTTAAAATTTTCCGAACACCCTCCAAGCAGCTACCTTACCCTTCATTTAGTATAATTGCTAAGTCAAGGAGATCAAACATCCTTGCTATTTCCACATCATACATCATAATCGGCACAAACGGACTGTTAATCGATTGTGGTATATTCAACATATTTGACGACACCAACTCCCTCCTGATAAGACTTGCTATAGCAGTGTTGTAGTTGGCGAACCCGTAATCCAGTAATGCTATGGTATCCGGGAAGCGGTAGCCGAATTCTGAGCCCATTGTCACCGTTATTAATCTTCTGCCGTTTTGCATGGCTGTACCTGTGAAGCACCAGCCTGCAGGGTTTGTGAAACCTGTTTTGAAGCCGTCAACACCCTCATAGCTTATAAGCAAAGGATTTGTGTTTCGATACTCTGTCTCATCAAAAGTTACACTTGTTTGTGAAGTATAATACAGGATCTCCGGATGACTGTTAATAAAAGACCTTGTCAGCTCAGCCATACTGCGTGCTGACATTCTATTATCCCGTGAACCGCCCCAGCTATCGGAAAACGATGCATCGATGCCCAGTTCCAAAACCTTCTTATTCATTTGCGCGACCAGAGCTCTTTCGCTTCCGAAAATACCTTCACCCAAAGCTATTGTTGCCGCGCTCGCAGACCTTGCAATGACAACATAAAGCAAATCACGAATAGAGTACTGTGATCTAAAAAGCATCGGTACATTGGAAAACCTTCTGTTACGTGAAAATCTTGCAGTTGAAGCCGAGATTTCTATTAATGTATCAAAACTAACGGCATCGTTTTTTATAGCATCAAACACGACATACACAGCAACCATCTTTGCCATACTTGCAGGAACACGCTGCTCATCTGCATTAAATTCATATATAACAGTACCGGTCAAAAAGTCAATTACTATTGCAGCATCTGATGTAATTTGTTTTTCACCGACAAATGTTGTATAAACTTCTTCTTCATCTGATTCTGCCGCAACAATGAATGATACCGGTACAGTCGACAACAAAAGAAAGACCAATGCTATAGTCAGAATTTTATAACACTGTTTTAATAACAATCAGATATCCTTTCTACTGTAACTGCGCAGTTACTGCCTATGTTCCCATTCTTTATATTCCAGTGCTTGCTCATATAATCGTACATAACTCTCATAGCGTGTTTGTTGTAGCTTTCCGTTTTTTAGCGCGTCTGTAATCGCGCAATCCGGTTCTTTTATATGAGCGCAATCGAGATAACGGCAGCTTCCTATATACGTCTCAAACTCAGGAAATAGAAATTGAAGCCTGTCTTTATCTGTCAAATGACTCGAATCGAATGCGGAAAACCCGGGTGTATCAGCAACAAGCGCACCGCAACTAAGCCGGTAAAGTTCTACATGCCTTGTGGTATGCCTTCCCCTGCCGAGTTTCTTGCTTATATCCCCTACCGATATGCCGAAGTCAGGTTCGATTGCATTTAAAATACTTGACTTCCCTACCCCCGAGTTCCCTGTAAAAGCACATATTGATTCATCAATGACATCAACAAGACTGCAGATCCCCTCCCCTGTTAACGCGCTTGTTCTTACAGTTGTATATCCTACGTCACTGTATATACTATATAGTTTATCGGCAGCATCTATGTCTGTTTTATTTATGCATATTACAGGCTCGCAATCACTGTCAGCAGCAATTGCTGTCATTCTGTCTATTAGGAAGGTGTCGGTGACGGGTATGGCTTCGGATGCGATAATTACCATTTTATCTATGTTTGCCAGAGGCGGTCTGACAAACGAATTTTTCCTCGGATGTATTTCCGTCAGTAAACCTTTTCCGTGCTCTGTCGGTTTGAAGGAAACATTATCACCAACAAGAGGTGTACTTTTATCAAGACGGAAACGACCGCGCGCCCTGCATTCGGTCGTTCCCTCTTCGGATTTAACATAGTAAAACCCGCTTAATGCCTTGTAAATAAAACCATCTTTTATCATACTCAAACCAGGAGCACTATCCATCGCCTCCTCCGCCGCCGGTATCTGTTTCACCACCATCGCCCGTATCGGGAGGAGGTGGCGGTGTGTCGGTCGGTGGCGGCTCTGTCGGCGGCGGTTCGGTCGGTGGCGGCGGCGGAGGCGGACCGGTCGATACAAATATGTCTATTTGCGTCCCGGTTTGCACTCGTTGCCCCTCAAATGAAACAAAGGTTACAGTTCCTGCAGGTTCCGGAGGATCTGTCAGACTTTCCTCCCTGCGGGCTACATGTGGGTTTAGACCCAGTTCCCTCAATCGATCCATTACAGAGGCTTCTGTTCCGCCGCGTAAATTTGTAGGTACCTCAACAGTTCGGGCAGGTCCTAAGCTGTAACGAATAATAATAATATCTCCTCTTGTCAATAAGCTTCCTGCACGCGGATCGGTTTCTATAACTTCGTTAAATGTTCTGTCATCCTCCACTGCTTCCTCACGTATATCCAAATCGAGTCTTAGCGCATTAAGTACACGACGTGCTTCCGTCCAGCTCGCTCCTATTAAGTTCGGCATTTCTTCCGGCGGCAAAGGTCCTGATGATAATACGACCCTTATAATAATTCTGTTGCTTCCGATTGGCATGCTTTGTGTTGTGCCTGCTGTCGGACGTTGTGATATAATGCGACCCTCCGGTATATCCTCACTGGGTATAGTCTCTGCAATTTCGAATCTGAAATTCTCGAAGTACTCATCACTAATGCGGACTATATCAAATGGCTCTCCGACAACATCGGGTATGGTTATTTGTTCGTCGGATTCCGGTCTGATCCATTCGAGCATGGAAGGCAATATAAAGACGATAAAAAGAACTAAAATAAACGCAACAACAGCAAAAATTCCGACAAGTGTTGCCGTACTGCTTGACCTTCTTTTCACATTACGGTATTCGCTCCCGGTCATATCAGGCTTTGTACGGACAGGTACGACAGGAGGTGGTGGTCTGTCCACAGGCTCTCTGGGAATGACTCTTGTTTCATATGGAGTGCCATAATTCTGCGCTCTTCTCTCTGCGGGGCTCGATATGGAATAGTTAAAGATAATGCTCGGGTTTTTCCTGAAATCTTCTAAATCATCCAGCATTTCATCCGCAGTTGTGAAACGCATATTAACATCGGGTTCCATTGCATGCATTGTAATTTCTTCAAGACCTATAGGGATATCGGGGTTTATATCACGCGGCGACAGCGGAATGGCGCTTATATGTTGAATTGCTACAGAAACGGCTGATTCACCGACAAACGGCAAGCGGCTGGTTAACATTTCATACATGACCACGCCGACGGAATAGATGTCGGAGCGCGCGTCAATTTGCCCGCCCTTTGCCTGCTCGGGTGAAATGTAATGCACGGAACCCAAAGCTTCTTGAGTGAGTGTATTTTGCACGGAGAGAAGGCGTGCGATACCAAAATCGGCGACCTTTACACTTCCGTCCTTAAGTATCATAATATTATGCGGCTTTATGTCACGATGGATGATTCCGCGTGAATGAGCATGAGCTATTGCCTTTATGATTTGAGTAGAAAAATGGAGAACTTCCTTCCAGTTGAGCAAACCTTTTCTGTTGATATACTGCTTTAAGGTTATGCCTTCTATAAGTTCCATTACAATGTACTCGGTATTGCCGCTTCTGCTGACATCATAAACAGCTACGATATTGGGATGGGAAAGCATTGCTACCGCTTGTGATTCAGTATAAAACCGGCGTTGAAACTCCTCATCATTTGCCAGGTCTTCTTTTAGGATTTTTATTGCAACCAACCTGTTAAGCCGATGGCACAGAGCTTTATAGACATACGCCATACCTCCGGCACCGATTAGCTCCAAAATCTCATATCGGTTGTCTAGTATCCTGCCAAGGTACTTATCGTTGTTATCCATATGAAAAGTCCATTCCTTTCGTAAAAAACTACTTTCGCAGAACAACTGCGGTAACATTATCGGGAGCACCTCTTTCAAGAGCCATGCCTACCAACGCCTCACAACTCTTTTGGACAGATGTGCCTGTTATCAACTGATATTGTATTTCACTATCCAAAACAACCTCGGTAAGGCCATCAGAACATAACAAAATCGATTCCCCTTTATTCATTTTAATGAAAAACACATCCGGCGCCTCGTGTAAGCTTGCGCCTAAGGCACGTGTTATAAGGTTTCTTCCGGAATGTCTGCGTGCCTGACTGCGAGTAATCTCGCCTCTTTCTATCATATCCTCAACAACAGAATGATCTCTTGTTATCTGAGTTATTTTACCCGGTGTTATATGATAGAGTCTGCTGTCACCTACATTAACTATTATTTCACCTGCGCTTGTGGATACGGCGGCTGTTAACGTTGTTCCCATTCCGCTGAAATCCTCGTCCTGCAGACTTTTATTATATACCGTGTTATTAGCTATCAGAACGGCATCAATCATCATTTTGGCAATATCTTCTTTACTGCAGACGTTACCGGCGTTTTCTATAGCGGCTTTCAGGTGGTGCATAAAGCTCTCTACAGCAAGCTTACTGGCGACATCACCTGCATTTGCTCCGCCCATTCCGTCGCAAACAACAAGAACGGCGATGTCCTTATCTTCATAATGATGCATCTTAAATACATCCTGGTTATGTTTTCTGACTTTGCCGCTGTCTGTTACACCCCATAATTCCATATAGACATCCTCGTGCGGACTGTGAAAGCCGGTTACTTGTCCGCGATTTGCATTGTGCGGCGACGCAGTTGTCCGCATGCTGCTTCAATATCCAAGCCAAGGCTGCGCCGTACGGTAAAGTTAATATTGCCTGCTCGAAGTATATCGGTAAAAAGCTTCGTGTTTCTTTTGCTGGAAGGCTTTAACATTCTATCTTTAACACGGCTTAAATTAATAAGGTTTAAGTGACCGGTTGTGTATTGAAGTAGAGAAACAAGTTTTTTCGCATGTTCTGCTGTATCATTGATTTCATTTATTAGTGCATATTCGTAAGTGACACGCCTGCCTGTTTTCTTAAAATACCTCTCAGAACTATCCAGGAGCTTACTTATACTTGCTTGACGATTATATGGAATCAGCATAGATCTTGTTTCATCGTCCGGTGCATGCAGCGAAATTGCCAACGTTAATTGTACATCATACTCTGCCAATTTGTCAATGTTTTCTACTAACCCGCAGGTAGAAAGAGTTAAGTGCCGGGCTCCGGTATTTAGGCCTGAAGGGTGGCAAATTAACTTTATAAACCTCATTACATTATCGAAATTATCAAGAGGCTCACCTATTCCCATCAATACTACGTTTGAGATACGTTTCTTTGTGTCATGCCCGGTAAAAAGAACCTGGTCGAGCATTTCCGAGGCTGTGAGGTTTCTCTTAAATCCATCAATTGTTGATGCACAGAAGGTGCAACCCATTCTGCAGCCTACTTGGGTAGAAATGCAAATGGTATCTCCATGTGAGTACTGCATAAGCACTGATTCAACTAAATCATCATCTTGTACTCGCCAAAGGTATTTTGCTGTGCCATCCTTTTCGGATACCTGCTTTTGAATAAGTTCGGGTACTGTTATGAAAAAATCGTTATCGAGTTTTTCTCTCAACTCCAATGATAGATCGGTCATATCGTGAAAAGAATGAACACCCGCATGAAGCCATGAAAACACTTGTTTTGCTCTGAATTTTTGATGTCCGGCATTTATAAAGTAGTCTTCCAACTCATGTAAATGCATAGACTTTATATCAGTTTTCATGTCACGAAAATCCTCTCATAATATCGACTTACGGAAACTGTTCAGAGGGTATCCAAAATATTTATAGTAGTTTCAGTCAGCACACAAATTTTGCCGATTAATACAGATTTTTACTATAGTGCAGTGCATTGGCTGGAACTACTATAAATATTTTGGATACCCTCTGAACAGTTTCTAATACCCCTCAAATAGTCTGCTGCAGACATTCTTTTTCCTCCCGGAGCCTGTACCTCACGGACTAATACGGTTCCATCGGCACATGCAATCTCTAACCCTGCTTTGCCTGCAGAAATGATGCTGCCGGGGGGAATATCTTCTTTATTATCGGATATACCAACCGAAAAGACTTTCAGCGTTTTACCATCCAGTTCCATTGTTGCAGCCGGCCAAGGTGAAAGCCCTCTTACTTTGTTTTTTATCTCGAATGCGTTTTTTGTCCAGTCGATTGGCGACATTTCTCTGGTTAGTTTTGGTGCATAGGTTACTTCATTCGGGTTTTGCGGTTTACGTTGTGCTGTGCCTTTTTCTATTGCCTCAACTGTCTCACTCAGAAGCTCTGCACCCATTATACATAATCGCAGGAACAGCTCCCCTGACGTTTCGTTCTCTCCAATGGCAGTTTTTTTAGTCAGTATTATATCGCCCGCATCCATTTCTTTTGCAATATACTGAGATGTCACACCTGTTTCAGTATCACCGTTTAAAATCGCATGTTGGATTGGAGATGCTCCCCGGTACTTCGGAAGTATGGAGCCGTGGATGTTTATTGAGCCGTATGGCGGCATCTCTATGATTTCTTTCGTCAGTATTTTTCCGTAAGCTACCAAGGCTAACAGGTCACAGTTGAGTTCTCTTATTATACCTGCGGCGACACCGTCTTTTAACGTGGAAGGCTGAAATACAGGTATATTATATGCCAGAGCAAGCTCCTTGACGGGGCTGAAGCTAAGCTTCATACCGCGATTGCGAGGTTTATCTGCCTGAGTAAAAACTCCGGCTATATCATGTCCGTCATTATACAACCTTTCAAGAGACTTAGCTGCAAAATCCGGTGTCCCCATAAATACAATTCTCATTCTTCTCACTTTGTCCTCTGTAATTTATTCTTCTTTCTGCTGCGCAAGCTCGGCAAGCTCTTCCTCCGTTAATATTCTTTCCGCAAGAGTGGTAAAAAGAACACCGTTTAAATGATCCACCTCATGGCAAGCTGCACGCGCAGTCATTTCACTTACTTCTATCTCAAACGTTTTGCCATTTCTGTCTTGTGCTCTGACAACAACAGTTTCCGGCCTTGTAACAATCCCATAAACCCCGGGAATGCTTAAACAACCCTCATTCCCCGTTTGTTCACCTTCTTCGGTAACAATTTCGGGATTAATCAGCTCAATGATTAACTCGTTAATGTCAATAGTGTTCCGGTTTTGGTTTTCATCTTCGACATCCTCTTCGCAATCGTCATTAAGCTGTTCACTTTCTATGCACATATCAACAATCAATGCAACACGCCTGAGCACACCAACCTGAGGCGCAGCAAGCCCGACTCCGTTAGCCTCAATCAATGTCTCACGCATATCATCAAGTAATATATGAAGACGCTTGTTAAAATCAGTTACCGTACGGCTCTTTTTTAGAAGACCCTTTTCACCATCCTTGAGTATGTTTCTGGTTGCCATGTACTATCAACTCCTTATTCATACATATCGACATCCGCAATGACAGTCACACCGGCATTTTTACTGTCTTTAGCGAATTCTTTCATTACGTGTGCAATTGTTTCTCTTACCTTTTTATTGTTCTTGCAATTTACCAGCAGCCGGTATCTGTATTTGTTGCTAACCTTTGGTATTGCAGCGGGAGCCGGACCCAGCAGCTTTATATCGCTTTTGCCGCGAAAGTAGCTTTTTAACGAACTCATAAGTTTTGCACAAGAATGAATTACTTTGCTTTCATTGGTGCTTATTACCATTAGTGCTATCAAGTCTCTAACGGGCGGGCTGCCGAGTGCTTTGCGCAGTGCTATTTCGCTTTCGTAAAAGTTGTCATAGTCTTGTTTTGAAGCCAGGGAAATGACCTTGTGTTCCGGAGTGAAGGTTTGAATTATAGCGCGTCCGGGTTTTTCGCCTCTGCCCGATCTTCCGATTACTTGAGTGATCAGTGAAAAGGTTTTCTCATTTGCGCGGTAATCGCTGAGGTAAAGGGATGAATCAGCACTCAGGACTCCGACCAGAGTTACGTTTTCAAAGTCAAGACCTTTCGTAACCATCTGTGTGCCCAGCAAGATTTGAGCCTCACGCCTGCGAAATGCTGTTAGCAGTTTTTTATGTGCGTCTTTGCGTCTTGTTGTATCGGCATCCATTCTTATTATGCTGATATCAGGAAAAATATCCAGAAGCTCTGTTTCGATTTTTTGCGTACCTGCGCCTATATAGTTTAGTTTACCTGAGCATTCGGGGCATTTTACAGGCGTTGAAATTGAATATCCGCAATAATGACATAATAAACGTTTGTTAGAGGTGTGATATATCATCGACACGCTGCAATAACGGCACTTGTAAGTAAAGCCGCATTCGCCGCACGCGACAAGCGGGCTTGAACCCCGTCTGTTGATGAATAATATGCTTTGCTCTCCGCGGAGCAGGTTTTCTTCAAGCTCTCCGCGCAAAACAGAACTGACCCCGCCACCGTTGCCTGCCGCAAGCTCTTTTTTCATGTCAACAATCAGAACAGGCGGCAGCTCCATTTTGTTAAATCTGTTTTTTAAGCTAAATAGCTTATACCTGCCTGTTTTTGCTGCAAACATACTGTCTATCGACGGAGTTGCCGAAGCAAGCAATAGTAAACCTGATGCATGGGTGACACGGTACTTTGCGATTTCCCGTGTGTGATACCTCGGACTTTTTTCCGATTTATATGTATGTTCCTGTTCTTCGTCGATGACTATCAAACCAATATTTTTTAAAGGTGCAAACACGGCGGACCTTGTGCCTATTACAACCCGCACATCACCGTCTTTTATGCGTTTCCACTCATCATGCCGTTGTCCTGTTCCGAGTGCGCTGTGAAGTACAGCTACATTGCTTCCGAAATGCGATTCGAAGATACGAACTGTTTGCGGTGTAAGCGCGATTTCCGGTACCAGTACTATTGCGGTTTTACCGAGCAAAAGAGTTTCTTTTATAAGCTTGATATATATCAATGTCTTCCCGCTGCCTGTAATTCCGTAAAGCAATGCTGCCTCGGGAGTGATACTTTTAAGCAAAGGTAATATCTCTGTGAACACTTCTTCTTGCTCACCTGAGAGCCTGACATTCTCTTCAGATGCTTTTACCTCTTCCCTCTCCCGGCTTTTATTCTTTGATTTTAATTTGGCAGGCAGCATAGTACGAAGCGCATCATAAACCGTGCAGAAAAATCTGTCGCTCATCCAAAGAGCAAGCTTTAAGTTTTCCGCAGTCAGATAAGGCTCGTCATCAAGAACTGAAATTACTTCTTTTAATTTGTCATACTCACTGTATTTACCGAGGGATAGTATGACACCTTCGCTCTCCTTATTGCCGAGACCAAACGGAACCAGTACCCTCATGCCCGGCTTAACCAAATCAATAAAGCTTGAAGGTACTAAATAGTTATAGGGCTTGTCAATTTGAAAAGTCGCAGCAGAAACTGCTATTTTCGCGACAGTTTGCTTCATATGAAATATATTAGTAATCGTCGGTAGGAACTGTAACTCGCAGCTTTCCTGCAGCTATCTCCTCAATTGCTTTTGATACGGGTTTTTCATAATCCTCGTCACTGTAACCGCTGTTCATAGCGGAAATATCTCTCGCGCGTCTTGCGATGATGTTAACCAGCCGGTAACGGCTGTCAACCTGTTTTAGAAGGCTTGCTAAAGATGGATAGAGCATAATTTGAATTCATTCCTTTCGGTGTTTAATTACTTATCAATGTTTGTATCTCTTTGGCGGCGTGATCGGAACAATCATTTATAATCGTATATTTATAATGATGTTTTTCGGTAAGCTCCTGTTTTGCTCGTTTAAGCCGTGACGCAACTACTTCATCTGAGTCAGTACCTCTGCCGCGCAGCCGTTTTTCCAACTCCTCCATATCGGGAGGCACCAGAAAAATTGTTGTAGCTTCAATATCCTTTGCCATCACCTGCTTGGCACCCTGGACTTCTATATCAAGAATAACTATTTTGCCTGAATCGATGTATTCCTTTATCGGCTTTACCGGTGTTCCGTAATACTCTCCGACATATTCGGCATATTCAAGGAACTCATTATTTTCTATCATTTCTTTGAAACGCTCTTTTGAAATAAAGAAGTATTCCACGCCATCGGTTTCGCCCGGGCGAGGTTTCCTGGTAGTTGCCGATATAGAAAACGCCAAATCGTGCTTCAGCTTCAACAGCTTGTTTATAACGGTTCCCTTACCTGTCCCCGAAGGAGCTGAGATAACAACAAGTTTTCCCTTTTTGTTACTCATAATAATGACCATTCCTTTCGTTTTACTTCAGGCACAAAAATATTCATCTCACAGTTCCTGTTCATTTTCTGCCTTGCGTTCATCTGCGGTTTGCAGTCTTGCCGCTACTGTTTCAGGTTGGATTGCTGATAAAATGAGTGAGCCGTTATCTGCAATTATGACAGCGCGTGTGCGGCGCCCGTAAGTTGCATCGATTAATAAACTCTTTTCGCGTGCATCCGATATTATACGTTTGATCGGCGCGGATTCGGGACTGACAATTGCTATGATTCGTCCTGCCGAGACCATATTGCCAAAACCTATATTAATTAATCGCATAACAAACTCTACTCCCCTGTCATTCTATATTCTGTGCTTGCTCCCGTATTTTTTCAATCTCTGCTTTGAGGTCAACTATGACTTTAGACATCTCGGCATCGTTTCCTTTTGATCCTATTGTGTTTGCTTCTCTGTTAAGCTCCTGAACAATAAAATCTATTTTTCGTCCGGCAGGCTCATCTAACGGCAGCAACTGCCGAAGCTGGGTTATATGGCTTCGCAGTCTGACAAGCTCTTCATTTATTGCGGTCTTATCGGCGAAAATTGCCGCTTCTGTCAGAATTCTGGATTCGTCTATATTGGATGACTGTAAAACCTCATTGATTCTGGTTTCTAACTTTTTTCTGTATTCTTCAACACTTCTCGGTGATATTTCTTCAGCAAGTTTTGTAAGCTTTTCAATTTCATCCAACCTTCCGGATATATCACGGCTGAGCTTTTCACCTTCCCGTTTGCGCATCTCATTAAAATCGTCAAGAGCTGCTTTGAGGATTTTGCTTATGTCTGTACGCATGATTTCCGTATCCGCTTCTCTTTTCTCTGCTTGAAGAATATCCGGAAATCTTGTAAGGTCGGCCACACGGATATCACTGCTTAGCTCATTTTCCCAGGCAATAGTTCGCAATGCCGAGACATACGCTTCTACCAGCGGTCTGTTGATTCTTATCTCGATATCGTCGGATTTTGTCGAGTCTATTGTTATAAAAACATCTACTTTCCCGCGGGATATTTTTTCATGAACAATAGATTTGAATGTTTCTTCCAACGAGTTGAAAACCCGCGGCATTTTAATACTGCTGTCAAGATATCTGTTATTGACGCTTCTTACTTCTATAGAAATCTCAAGCTTGCCGGAGGTTCCTTTTGCTCCGCCGTATCCTGTCATGCTTTTTATCATTGATGGCTCTCCTAATTAATATACTAATTATCATCCTGAATGATTCTGACAGTCAGGAAGTATTCACCAATCGGATCGATCTCTGTTTCTAAACCGATTATACTGACTGCTGCACGTTGTCTGAAGGTGCCGGCACCGCTCCTGTCTGACAGGTCGGTAACAACTCTTATATTTACAGGTGTAATCTGTTCCAGATTTTCACGCAAGCCTCTCAGCCTTACGTCAAGACTCTGTGTAATTATCTCTACCCTGTGTCCCGCCGGAATATTTATAGGATGCATGCCGGATTCCGGCACTACAAAGAACTCAATTTCCAGCCCGATAATATCAACTGTGACTCTTGCTTCGGTTACGCCTGATTCATTAGTTAAATGCTCCGGAATAATAATCCTGTATGTGCCTTCAAAAAACGAGCTAAACGTTGTTGTATCCAAGGTTGCAAGCAAGATGCTGTTTGCGTAGTTTTCTATTGCGACCGGATCACCTGATACGCGTATAAACTGCGGATCAACAGACCAATGTGTATTCTCATCCGAAGTGCTGTCACCATGCCAGAAGTTTACGATCAAAGGGATTTCTTTAATCTCTCTGATTGAAACTGTTACTTGTACAGTATCGGGAATCAGTTCCAGAAGATCTCTCAGATCACTATCAAGCTCATCTCCATTGTCATCGATTAAAATAAATTCAAGATTTTCCGAATATGTCGTTGTCAGATTTTCCCTGTATACCGTAACTCTTGCATATTGAATCATTTGCACTACACGGTCCGGACCTCTGACAAGAATGTATTGCGGGTTAACTTCAATTTCGTCAACGAAAAGATCGTCGGATGCTGTTCCTCCGTCGTAATAGGGTCGGACACGTATCTCTCTTTCCCTCACCGTATCAACAGCTATAGTTAATCTTGCGGCGGATGCGCCTATTTCACTTACTGAATTTGTGTTTATGTTTGAAGGGTAGACAAGTCTGTACGGCAATATTGTCGTACCGGTTGATAAAACACTCGAAAGATCAACTTCGGCGATTAATGCTCCGGGTGCGGTGAGTCTTAACATTTCTGAACGTGATGCTTCAAACGTAATAGTTAAGGTTTCCGGAGTTCGTGATGTTATGGAAAAACCTCTGTCACGAAAGATTTCTTCATTCAAAAACTCAAACTCTATACCGGATACATCGAAAATCTGCATTTCATTTACAGTTATTTCGACATAAACCCAAATAGTTACCGATATCAATACGGCAAATATCACATAGAGGATTTTTGTTGATATTTTACTAAATCTTTCTTTAAGCATCCATCTTTTCCTTAAGCTTACGGATTATATTTTTGTCTTTTCTATTGTAACTCGCCAATATTTCACTCCACAGGAGTTTTTCAAACGTTTCATTGTCCAGATTGCGCTTTAGCATGCCTTCATTTGCTATAGATATTGCTCCTGTTTGCTCGGATACAATAATTATTATCGCATCAGAACGCTCACTAAGTCCGACACTGGCTCTGTGTCTCATTCCCAGTTCCTTACTTAAGCTGTAGTTTGTCGATAGCGGTAACATACAGGATGCCGCTAGAATCCGGTCGTCGCGTATTATAAGTGCTCCGTCGTGCAGCGGAGAGTTCGGGTAGAATATATTTTGAATCAATTCCGATGATACGTCAGCGTCAACTTTTACGCCTGTAACAGCGAAGTCATTAAGTCCTACTTTGCGTTCGATGACGATTATCGCACCTGTTTCACTTTTCGCCATTGCGTAACATGCTGCGGTTATCTCTTTAAGCACCGCTACGATAATCTCTTGCTTGCCTTTGCGCCGAAACAACGTATTTAGCCTTGTAGTGCCCATTTTTTCGAACATTTTCCGTATTTCGGGTTGAAATAGCACTACGATAACGATTATTCCCATTTGCACTACTTGTCTGAGCAGGTATGAGAGTATGTTCATGTCAAAGAAATTCGCAAGCCATGCAACAGCCAGTATAAATAGCAGTCCTTTGATGACGCTGCTGGCACTGGTTTTTTGCATAAAGCTCAATACACGGTATATCAGAAATGTCATAATAAGGATATCAATGATATCCCATATCCTTATGGAGTTTCTGAATGTCAACACAGTTCCCCATACGGAGTTTAAAAACTCTGTTACAGTTTCAAGCATTTATCTGACCATTCCTTGAGTAAAGTAATCTATTTCAACTCTGTATTATACCGTAATACTTATTGTTATGCAAGAGAACAACCGCAGTTGCTGATATTCCGGTGCCGTCGCCGGTAAAGCCTAGTTTTTCTTCTGTTGTAGCCTTTACGTTTATGTTTGCGATATCTACTGTGAGTGCATTTGCCAACACTGTTCTCATTTTCTCAATGTATGGCGATAGTTTCGGGTTTTCGAGGACAATTGTTATGTCAGCGTTGCCAAGTGAGTACCCATGCTCGCTAACGAGCGAGTACACTTTTTTCAGCAGTTCAATGCTGTCGGCGTCCTTCAACTTTTTATCTGTTTCGGGAAAGAGTTTGCCTATGTCGCCGAGTGCGATAGCTCCGAGCATGGCGTCCATTAGTGCGTGAATGGGGACGTCTGCGTCGGAGTGTCCGTCGGGGCCGAGTTCAAATGGGATTTCAACACCGCATAGTATGCATTTTCGTCCCGGTTTCAACCGGTGTACATCGTATCCGTGACCTATTCGCATTTTAAGGCTATTCCTCGCTCTTTTTAATTCATTATCCGTCATTGCGTATTATTCAAATACAACTCAACAAGTGCCAAATCATCCGGGGTTGTTATTTTAATGTTTTTTTGGGAGCCTTCGACTATATACACAGGCATGCCGATATTTTCGACCGCCTCGCAGTCGTCGGTCAATTTTATATCTTTATTCAAAGCATTGGTTAATGCTGCTTTGATTATTTCTGCTCTGAATATCTGCGGGGTTTGTATTTCGACAAGCCCTTCTCTGTCGACAGTCTCCTTGATAATTTCGTTTTTAACTCTTTTAACTGTTGATGTAATGGAAATACCTGGTGCTGCTGCATTATACTTGGCGGCTTTGCGTATGGTTTTTTCAAGCAGTTCCGGCTCTAGACAGGGTCTTGCACCGTCATGTATTGCTATCAAACGTGCTTTTTTTGAAGCTGCGTAAATGCCGTGTATAACCGACTCCAGCCTTGTTATGCCTCCGCATAACACCAAAGCAACCTTGTCATATCCATACTCTTCACACATTTTTCCTACGGCTTCCAGTTTTTCTTCCATTGTAACTATGATTATTTCGTTAATTAACTGACACTTTTCAAATACTTCGACGGTATGAGCAAGCACAGGCTTTCCGCCTAGCTTAAACATAAGCTTATCCTCCCCGTTGCATCTGGCAGATGTGCCGGCGGCGGCTATCACTGCTGTGCAATTGGGAGGTTTTTTTGTGCTTGTTTTTTTAAGTAACGATAAAAGTGACATATATCGCCTGCTTATGCCAGTGATGCGTGTAAACGCGATTCTACTTCTTCGTATGTGAGTTTTTTTGATAAGACAATCTCGGAAATGAATATTTGCTTTGCCGAATGGAGCATTTTACGTTCGCCGGTTGATAAGCCTTTTTCTACGTCTCTGGTCATAAGGCCTTTAACTACTCTGGCAACCTCCAGTAAATCACCGCTTTTGATACGCTGCATATTTTCGCGGTAACGCCTGTTCCAGTTGGCTGTCATTTCGGCGTCTATTTGTGAAATTGCCGCCATAAGCTCATCTGCTTGTGTTGAATCAACGATTGGTCTGACTCCGATTTGTTCCGTGCTTTCGGTCGGTATCATAACAACCATTCCCCCGGACGGCATCTTGAGTATATAGTATGTACGGATGCATCCGTTCATGTTTTTTTCTTCTATACTATCAATAACCCCTGCACCGTGCATGGGGTGTGCTATCATATCGCCGATTCTAAACATAAGCTGTTTTTTCCTTTCGTGCCGCATATAAATGCGGCAAAGCGGGGTATATGTGATATATATTATACACATAAGACCTTTGTTAATCAAGCGTTTACAGAATATTAATCAATTATTTGCAGTTTTTTTTTCAATAGTGTAAATTAGTACTGGTGTATTTCATTATCTTTTTGCACTATAATTTCCGGAAAGGGTGAATATATTTTGATTTTAGTTGAAACAGAAAGCAAGGATGCAGCATTTCATTTTTCCGTCGAAGAACTCTTTACTCGTTATATCCGTAAAAACGGACCTGTTCTGATGTTATGGCAAACTGATAAAACCGTAATGCTCGGAAACAATCAAACCGCCCAGGCAGAGGTTGATTTGGAATTTGCTCTTACATCAGCAATCCGGGTTGTGCGCCGTTCAAGCGGCGGTGGTGCAATTTACACGGATTCAGGGACTGTGCTGTATACGGTTATTGAACCTCTTACAGACGATACGGGTACACATAGGGAAAAACTGGCGGCATCGGTAATAGATGCTCTTGGCAACATGGGAGTGACCGCAGTTCGGGAAGGACGAAATGATATATTGATTGAAGGCAGGAAAATCTCGGGGTTTGCACAATATACAGCCGCAAATCATGTATGCACGCATGGTTCATTGCTTTACGATACTGATTTGGATACATTAACAGATGTTCTCATAGCAAACACCGCTAAACTTCAGCCAAAAGGCATTGCATCGATAAGAAGCAGAGTTACGAATATAAAGCCGTATATCAAAGGTAACTGCACAGTAGATGAGTTTATTACAATACTGAAAAACGAACTGTTACTCAACCAAAGCTACACGATTCATGAGTTTAACTCAATGGAAAATGAAATTATAACGCGCATTTATAATGAAAAGTATGCAAATCCCGAGTGGAACTTAAGAATGTAAGGAATTATAAGAATAATGCTCAAAAAACCTGATTGGCTGCGTGTTCCGTATTTTGATAACGAAGATAGCTTACTTGTAACGGAGCTAATAAAAGAACTCAATCTCAATACTGTGTGTATTGAAGCTAATTGTCCTAATAGAGCAGAGTGCTTTTCTAAAAAAACAGCAACCTTCATGATACTGGGCTCAATTTGCACTCGTAACTGTGCCTTTTGCAATGTCAGCAATGGAACACCGCAGCCTGTCGACAAGGACGAGCCGCTAAGAGTAGCAGCGGCGGTCAAACAGCTAGGCTTAGAATATGTCGTTATTACATCAGTTACAAGGGACGATTTACCGGATGGTGGTGCAGCTCATTTTGCCGAAGTTATCGAGGAAATAAAAAAAATCTCACCCGATACAGCCGTTGAAGTTCTTATTCCCGATTTAACCTCGCTTGAAGTCATAGCCGGAAAAAAACCGGAAGTTATAAGCCACAATATCGAAACAGTTGAGTCATTGTACAGTGCTATCCGTCCCGAAGCCGGGTATAAACGTTCGTTAAATGTTCTTCGCAGCATAAATGATTTGAATAAGAGCATTAGGGTAAAGTCAGGTTTAATGCTCGGCTTGGGAGAAACGCGGGAGGAAATTCTGAAGACCTTAGATGATTTGTTGGAGCATAACTGTGACATATTGACCATAGGGCAATACCTATCACCAAGCAAGGCTCATTATCCGGTGGCAGAATATATTGAGCCAACGGTTTTTGTTGAATATGAAAACATAGCAAAAGAAAAAGGCTTCCGATTTGTCAAGTCCGGACCCTTTGTCAGAAGTTCTTATAACGCGGAAGAGGCTTATCAGGTAATGATTGAGCGTGAGTAACTGCTTAGAGGGTATTTTTAGGCACTTACGCAACCTAAAGGGTATCCGGAAAAATTCTATAGTTTCAGTCAGCACACAAATTTTGCCGATAATGCGATTTTTCGCTAACGTACTAGTGCATTGGCTGGAACTATAAAAATTTTTCGGATACCCTTTAAGTAGTTACGAGAATTTAGTTATTCTTCATCCTCTTCATCATCATCCATTGGAGGCGGCGAGTCCGTGTCGTACACAACGACCGGTGTGTTGTCATCAGCATTGGAAGATGCACCGGCATCATCGGGAAGAGACTGTGACGAAGGCTCTATCAGTGCTCTTATGCTGAGGGAGACTTTTTTACGGTCATTGTCGATCTCGGTGATTTTTACGTCAACGATCTGACCGTCGGAGAGAACCTCTGACGGAAGTCCAATTCTGCGGTCTGTTATCTGCGAGATATGTATAAGGCCGTCCACTCCGGGAGAAATCTCCGCAAATGCGCCGAAGGGCATCATTTTTACTATCTTTACGCTGACAACATCGCCTACTGAAAAATTGTTGGTAAATCTTGTCCAAGGGTTATCTTCACTTTTTTTGTAGCCTAGTGAGATTTTTCTGGTTTCTTTATCAAATGAAAGAATATGTACAGTAACCTCGTCACCGACCGACATGACCTCGGAAGGCTGCTTGATGCGTGTCCAGCTAAGCTCCGAGATATGAATCATACCGTCAACGCCGCCGATATCAACAAACACGCCATATGTGGTCATTGATTTTACGACACCGTCGTATTGCTTGCCGACTTCAATATCTGTCCAGACTTGATCGGACTTTTCGCGGCGCTCATCATTTTGAACCATACGGATAGAGCCGACAACACGTCTTCTTGACTGATTAACCTCTGTAATACGGAGCTTTACCGGTTTTTTAAGTAAATCCGTCATAGGCGCGGATTTCGGCAAGCCTGTTTGTGATGCAGGAACAAAAACCCGGACACCCTTGACATTGACAACAACGCCGCCTTTGTTTTCTTCTGCTACGATGCCGTCCACTATGGTTTTGTTTTCTCTTGCCGCTTCTACGATATCCCAGTTTTTTATTGCGTCGAGGCGTTTTTTTGAAAGCATGACCATGCCTTCAACATCATTTACTCTCATTACAAATGATTCAATAGTATCGCCTATTTTTATCAGTTCGTTAATGTCTGTATGTTCGTTATCTGTAAACTCGGTGATTGGAATATAGCCTGATTGTTTTGTTCCTAAATCCAACGACACTTCCGTTGAGGTGATTGAAGTTACTATTCCTGTCACTTTTTCACCGGTGCGAAGTGTTTTAATTGATTTTTCAAGCATTTCTTCAAAGGATTCTGTTTCCATTGAATCATCGTCAGAATCGTCATTATCTTCGGTATCGTCTGCATTCTCTTCTGATTTCTCAACCGGTTCGTCAGCCGGTTTCCCGACAGGTTCACTTGCAGGATCTTCTGCCGTTATTTCCGGAACTTCTTCTGCCTGCTCTACCGGTGCTGCTATTTCTTCCGGCGTTGCTTCCGGCTCTACTTCCGCTTCCGGTGTTACTTCCGGCTCTACTTCTGCTTCCGGTGTTACTTCCGGCTCCGGCAGAGCTTCTGAGACCTCTTGCTCTACGGGAGTTCCGTCCATGGTTGTTTCCTCTTTCATCTTCCGGGTGACCTCCTTAATGATAAACGCCGGTGTTGATGCGCCGGCTGTTATACCGACAACATCTGCTGACTTGACACTCGATAAATCAATATCACTTGCATTTTGGACAAATAAAACATTCTTACAGTGCCCTTTGCATATGTCAGCCAGATTTAGGCTGTTTGCGCTGTTTTTATCGCCGGCTACGATGACAACGTCGGAAACTTTTGAAATTTCTTCAGCTTCCTGCTGCCGCTTAAGCGTAGCTCCGCACATTGTATCAAATATTCTGTGGTTTGTACACTCTTTTTTTATTAATTCGGCACAAGTATTAAAGATTAACCGGGTGTTAGTCGTTTGAAATACAAATGATGCAGGCAATTTTGCATTATCCTTGATACCAAGCCATTTTTGGAGCTCATCGGGTGTTTCGAAAACTATATATTCACGGCACCAGCCGGCTATTGCTTCTATCTCGGGATGATGCCGGTGACCGACTATGACTATAAAGCGTCCTTCTGCGGATTCGGTAAATACTATGTCGTGGATTTTTTTTACATCCGGACATGTCGCGTCAATAATCGTAACGTCAAGAGCGGAAAGTGCTTCATGCACTCCCCTTCCTGCCCCGTGTGAGCGGATTATTACAGTGTTCTGTTCTGTTATCTCCGATAATCCGGATACTGCGTGTACACCGTTCGCTTCTAAATCTCGTATAACATATTCATTGTGTATTATAGGCCCCAAGGTAACGCAGTTTTTATGTTTCTTTGCGGCTTCCAAACAAATGTTTACGGCTCTGCTTACCCCATAACAAAAGCCCGCTGATTCAGCGACAATTATTTTCATGTTTTCAAGTCAGGATCCAGATCCTGTATATTCGCCATTAGTTCCTCCGACAGTTTTGTATAATCGTCAACATGACGTTTTCCTTCATGCTTTTCGATGTTATACGGTTTTCCGATTACAACCTTGCTTTTTCTGAAAAACGGCTTATTGCGGGTTATAAACACAGGGATGATAGGAACACCTGCACGTTCCGCGAGCTTTACTGCACCGCTTTTTGCCGCATGCGCATCGTACTGTGACATCCGGGTGCCTTCGGGAAATATCACGACTTTTTCGCCTTTTTTCATATATAACAGAGATGTTTTTATTGATTCTATATCATTTATGCTTCTATCGACACATATCATTCCCAGCTTCCACAAGAACCATGATACAACAGGAATTCTGAACAGCTCAATTTTAGCTATAACGTGGACATTGTCATCAATCCCGAACGCAAGTGCGATTTGAAACGGGTCGATCATGGCGGAATGGTTTGAGCATACCATTGCCGCTCCTTTAAACATGTTCTCTTTTCCGATAACTTCAAATGGTCTGAAAAAGCGAATAACGGGTGCAGCCAGCCTGAATGCGACTCTATAAAACTTATAGCTTGCTATAGAATCTTTGCGTAAAAGTTTACGGGGCGGCCGTACATTATCCGCAATTGCACTCATATGTCGAATCTCCCTGATATTAATTTACATATTTCATTGAAGCTTTCATCGAAGCTTAGCTTTGTTGTGTCTAACATTATTGCGTCATCAGCGGCTTTAAGCGGTGCTGTCTCCCGTTCGCTGTCGTTTTTGTCTCTTTGTAGCATTGCGGCCCTAACTTCTTCAAATGTTGTTGCGATTCCTTTTGCAGTTAATTCTAAATATCTTCTGTTTGCACGCGCATCTGCGTCAGCGGTGATAAATATCTTTAGTCCGGCATTGGGTAATACTACCGTTCCGATGTCGCGTCCGTCCATTATGACATCGTATTTTTCTGCCATATCACGTTGCATTTTCAGCAAGAACTCTCTGACTTCAGGCATGGCTGATACATCGGATGCATATGTGGATATCTCGGGCATTCTAATAGCGTCGGTTACGTCTTCGCCGCCCAGGTACATTCGCTGAATGCCGGCATCATCATACTCCATGTCAAGCTTTATTTGCGGAAGCAGCTTGATAACGCCGGCTCTATCTGTGGATGCGACTTTGTTACGGAGTGCGAATAGTCCGATGCAACGGTATAGTGCACCGGTGTCCACATATATAAAATTAAAGTGCCCGGCAGTTTTTTTTGCAAGAGTACTTTTTCCCGCACCGGAGGGCCCGTCTAGTGCAACGCTGATATTGTTCATATAGATTTCCTCGTTTTGTTTTCTTAAGTATAAGCCTATAGTAGGATATCCGCTTGCGCTCGGAGCATTATATTTAAATTTCCATACTCAAACACGCCGTACTACCTTTTTGCTTATTTAATCATCATTTGAGTTCCCGTCCGCCAACTCGTCTGAAAATTTAAATATAATACTCCTCACCGCTACGTTAAATCTTGTCCCATCATTATTATTTCGTTATCAGTTAGATGTCGCCAGTGACCTGTTTTAAGAGTATCTAGTTTGAGTGAGCCGATTGAGATGCGTTTTAGAGATTTTACTGTCAGGCCACATGCTGTGCACATTTTTCGGATTTGTCTGTTTCTTCCTTCAGCTATTGTAATCTTGAGGATTCCCCCAATACCGGCTTTCCGGTTTTCCAAATCGACACTAGTAGCGCAGACAGTGTGGTTGTCGATTGTTATAGGTTTGCGCAGAAGCTCAAGTGCTGCATCAATATTTCCGCGAACTTCGACCAGATATGTTTTTGGTTTGTTATATGACGGGTGCATTATTTTGTTTGCGAATTCTCCGTCGTTTGTGAACAGGAGTAATCCTTCAGAGTTTAGGTCGAGTCTGCCTATGGGGTAGATTCGGCTGTCTGCGTCTTTGACGAGGTCCATTACAGTTCTTCTGCCGCGGTCATCGGTTACTGTTGTTATGAAGCCTTTAGGTTTATTGAGCATCAGATAAACATGGTCGGGTTTTTCGGAAATTTCTATGCCATCGACCGTTATTGTATCAAGTCCGGGGGTAACACTTTGTCCTGTTTCAGCTATGATGCCGTTTATGCAGACACGTCCTCCGGTTATCATTACCTCGGCTTCTCTGCGGGATGCTATGCCGAATGCAGAAAGTATTTTATGGATTCGTTCCGGCTTACTCAAGCTTAATCCTCTTTATCCTTGTCTTTACTGATAAAATCCGTGACTTTGTCAATGACATCGGGTACAGTTTCGATTATTCTGTCTACGGTTGACATTATCGGGGGTGTTACATAGACTAACTTTACGTCCGTGCCGTTTACAATCATAAACGCTACCGGCGTGATATTCACTCCTGCGCCCGTGCCGCCGCCGAAGCCGTTTTTGGTTGACTGTTTTTGCGAAAAATCCGACCCGCCGCCGACAAATCCGAAGCTGACTTTAGATACGGGAATAAGTGTAATCCCGTCTGCTGTTGTTATCGGTTCGCCGACTAATGTATTTGCGTCAATCATTTCCCTCATTTTCTGCATCGTTGTTTCCATCAATTCGCTGATCTGACGATTTTCCATTATCTTCTCCATCCTTTCGATCATTTTGGTTTATGTTATCACTGATTTTTGGTGTCTTCTTTTTAAATGCTGATGTAATCAACGGAAACAGAGCAAACAGAACATAAAATACTTCCCAGACCGCTATCGAAATGATTATTTTTGCATAAATTTTCTGCTCGACCCCGCAAAAATCAAACCATGACCTTAAATCAAGCCGCCGTATCCTGAAGTTATTCCTGATTTTTGGTACAATAACACCGAAAACCGCATTTGCCGCACCGAATATTAGTGCTGTTGCCGCAGGGTCCTCCCCTGCCGATGTATAATACAGTGTCAATTGTTTTATAAGGAGTCTGCGTTTCAGTCTGCCGAGAGCATTAAGAACGGTTTTAAGCATATCCATAAACTCGCTTAGGCTGCCCGGCATCATTTCTTTGAGGTTTCGTTCCTTCTTGGGTTTTTTTTTCTTTTTAGGTTTCTTTTCCTTATCATCACGTAACAGTTCAAACTTAAAAAATCCAACCTTCGCCCATAGCTTAAATCCATCTTCACTATACTCTGCAATGACACCGAAGCGCAATAGAGCGATAATAACAAACACAGATATTGTAATAGCTAGTGCTAACATAGTTTACTGCTCCGTACTTTCAAACATCGGGGTATTCCCGGCCCCGTCATTCTGCGCGTTAGTCGCAGAATCTATTACTGTATGTAGGTGTTTGGATATATAGCATTATTACGATATGGATTCTGCGACTGCGCGCAGAATGACGTGCTAGTTTCATGTTTGTTCTTCTTCTGCTATAGGCTGTGTTTCTTCAGGTATATGCTCCATTTCTGCCCTATGTTCATCGGCTTGCTCTGTTTCGCGAGCTTTTAGTTCTGAAATTGCGCTTTGTATGCCTTCTTTTTCGGAACTTTTGCCCTCGACTTGCGGCAGCTCCGGCAGTTCTTTCAGAGATTCCAATCCAAAGGTTCTCAAAAACACATGAGTTGTTCGAAACAGCACCGGACGTCCCGGAGCGGCAAGCCTTCCGCAAGGTTCGACCAATCCCCGTTCCTGCAAGAGACCGACTGTGTATGAGCTGTCCACTCCTCTGATTTGCTCGATATATGCTCTTGTTACAGGTCCGAAATACGCGATGATTGACAGAACTTCAAGTGCCGATTGTGATAGCTGCGGCGGTTTTCTTGTTTCAAGAGCTCTTCTTATATAATCGGCATATTCGGGAGATGAACATAGCTGCAGTGTGTTCTCTTGCATCGGATTTTCAAGTCTTACAAGCCTGATTCCGCGGCGTACAAAGCTGTAATTATCGCGCAGCCTGTCGGCGGCATGCTCTATTTCACTTTCGGAAACACCGAGTACATCCGCAATTCTCGATATTTTTACCGGCTCGCCCGATACAAATAAGATTGCCTCAATCGCAGCTTCTATTTCATGGCTCTCCATATGTTCAAGACTAATCATAGGGTAATTCCTCTGCGGTAAAATCCGCAATTTCTTCTATTCTTCCAACTCCCGTGTAGTATATCCTTAAATCATCCGAATCTCCTGTAATACTTGCGCTTCCGACCCTGCAAAGCTCAAGAACGGCAACAAGCGTTGCTATCAGTTCCGTACGGCTGGTACAATCATAAAACAGTTTTTTAAGTGTTATTTCTTTTTTGCGTCTTATCTTGCTTAAAACCTCGTCGATTTTTTCGGAAATCGAGTATACAACACGGCTTGGATAGACCATTTCTCTAGGGTTCATACTGTTTATTTTAAGGTTCTCTTTCCCTATAACGTTAAAGATAGCTTCAAGAAGCTCTGTACTGATGTGTACATACTGATATTCGGCATCCGATTCAATATACTCCGGAGGTCCTGCCATCATCACTCCGTCACGTGTGTACATTCCTGACAGCGTTTGTGCGATTTCTTTAATTTGAGTGTAGACATCACCCCGCTCCAATTCCTCCAGAGATGATATCAATTGTTCCAGTTCGGAAATAACTTCTCCGCCCGCGAGCAGCATTTTTGTTTTTATGTAAGTAAGCTCCGATGCCATCATGACAAACTCGCTTGCGATATTTAAATCAAGCTCTTCCATTTTTTCCAGAAACGCCAGATATTGTTCTAAGATTTTTGAGATACTTATGTCTTTGATCTCGATTTTTTCTTTTTTGATAAGTTGAAGAATAAGGATGAGCGGCCCCTTAAAATCCGTCATATCCTCTTTTTCTTTAACTATCCCCTCAAAAACAAATATCGGTGATTCCATACTATGCTCCTAACCCGTTTGATATGGCAAACCCTAAATTGTAGAAGATATCATAGCCGCCAACCACCGTTCGCGCCAGAAATCCAATTGTACGGCTGAAGATGTCTATATTAAACAGCAATTGAGAAAACATAATAACCAGAAGAAAAATCATACCGAAACGCTCATATTTTAAGACTGTGTAATATTGCTTCTCCGGAAGTAATGAAAATAACACTTTAGAGCCGTCAAGCGGGGGTATCGGAAGCATATTAAAGACTGCCAGCGCGATATTTAAGAAAACGGTAAAGTTGATGATTGTATATATTATCATACTCATATCAGATGCACCAATATTGTAGTCACGACCATCATACCTTAGAAAGCCAAGGGACGTAGAGACCAGACCGAGTATAAACATAACAATAGCCGCGAGAATAAGGTTTGAAATCGGACCTGCAAGTGCAGTAACAGCCATATACCACTTTGGATGCTTAAAGTTGCGCATATCTACCGGCACGGGTTTTGCCCATCCGAATCCGATAGTTAACATCATAAGCAGACCAACGGGATCAATATGTTTTATCGGGTTGAGAGTAAGCCTGCCAAGGTTTTTTGCTGTCGGGTCTCCCAGCTTGTAAGCCGTAAAGCCGTGCGCGAGTTCATGTATAGTTATGCAAAAAAGCGCGGGTGCAACCCTTAATAACGCAAGTGTGGCAAAGTCTCCTAAGTTCCCGAAATTCCTGAAAAAACCATCCAATTCTTATCACCAATTCCTTATTGCGCTTTCAATTGCCGCAAGCAATATATCTCTGTTTGTGCCTTTTTCGGCTGAAAACGTAATAATCTCTGTATCTTCGTGCAGTTCCAATGTCTCCCGTATTACATTAATATTCTTCTCAATTTGACTTTTTTTTACCTTATCTATCTTGTTTGCCACAACAACCATATTACAACCCGATGCTTTAAACCAGTGTGACATGATTACGTCATCATCTGTCGGTTTATGCCGTGAGTCAACTATCATTACGCCAAGAGTGATATGGTCGGGCTGTGCAAAGAAGTCCTCCATCAGTTTAGACCAGCGTGCTTTTTCCGTTTTCGCGACTTTTGCGTATCCGTAGCCGGGTAAGTCGACAAAATAGGCTGTTTTTTCTATAAGAAAGTAGTTTACGTGTATGGTCTTGCCCGGCGAGGAGCTGACACGGGCAAAGCTTTTGCGGTTCAGCAGCTTGTTAATAACGGATGATTTACCGACGTTTGATTTACCGGAAAAAACAATTTGCGATACCGGGCTGTCAATCAGGTCTTTTGCCTTTGCCGCCGATTTTATAAATTCAACGTTGTTTATGTTCATAATACTAATGTTTGATTGAGGTTCTTGTGGTTGGGGTGACTTGTTTCTTTTCCAGTACAGGAGTAATAGCTTTAATTTCTTTTGACTTTTTAATGGCAGAAAAATCCATCACGACATCGAGTATATCGTCAATGCTGTCCGCGCATATAAAGTTTAAGTCTTTTCTTACGACCTGGTCTATTTCATCAAGATCGGGTTCGTTTTCGGCGGGGATAATCACGGTTTTTATCCCTGCGCGAAGTGCTGCCATAGTTTTTTCTTTAAGCCCGCCTATACATAAAATCCTGCCTCTTAGAGTAATCTCGCCTGTCATCGCAACATCGCGCCGGACAGGAGCACCGCTAAGGGCGGATATTGCGGCTATGCACATTGTAATTCCTGCGGAAGGTCCGTCTTTTGGTATTGCTCCTTCGGGGAAATGTATGTGCAAATCATGTGTTTTGTGAAACTCGGGTGATATATCCAGCTTCTCTGCTCTGCTTCTTATAAAGGATACGGCTGCTTGCGCTGATTCCTTCATAACATCGCCGAGGTTGCCTGTCAGTTCCAGCTTGCCTGTTCCGGGCAATACATTAACTTCAACTTCCAAAACACTTCCGCCTGTTGTTGTCCATGCAAGACCGTTTGCAATACCGATTTCAAATCCGTGTGAAACTGTTTCGGGCTTATATTTTCTCACGCCGAGAAACTCATCGAGCATGTTTTCGCGGAGCTTAACGGAAGCGGCTTCACCCGATGCGATACTTGCGGCTGTTTTTCTGCAAACTGAAGCTATTTCGCGCTCCAGGATGCGAACACCCGACTCGCGTGTGTATGCGGAAATAATCTCCAATACCGCATTGTCGGTGATACTTAACTGCTTACCTGATATGCCATGTTTTTTACGCTGTTTCGGAATGAGATATTTCTTCGCGATTTCCAGCTTCTCGACATCTGTATAGCTTGTCAGCTCAATGACTTCCATTCTGTCGAGTAATGGACGCGGTATTGTATCTGTGGTGTTTGCGGTTGTTATAAACATTACGTCGGATAAATCAAACGGTATTTCCAAATAATTATCACGGAAGGTTGAGTTTTGTTCAGGATCAAGTGCTTCCAGTAACGCCGATGCGGGGTCTCCCCTATGGTCACGCCCCAGCTTATCAATTTCATCCAGCAGCATCAGAGGGTTTTTGCTTCCCGCCTGCTTAAGCGCATTGATTATCCTGCCGGGCATTGCGCCGATATAGGTTTTTCTGTGTCCGCGGATTTCAGCCTCGTCATGTACGCCGCCGAGCGATATTCTCGCAAGCTTTCTGTTAAGTGCTTTTGCAACACTTATCCCAACCGACGTTTTGCCGACGCCGGGCGGTCCGACAAGGCAAATAATTGCACCTTTTATATTCGGCGACAATTGCCGTACAGCCAAAAACTCAATTATCCGCTGCTTAACCTTATCAAGACCGAAGTGGTCATTATCAAGTATTTTTCGTGCTCTTTTTATATCTATGCGTTCTTTTGTTCTTTTATTCCAGGGAAGCTCAAGACATATATCCAGATAATTACGTAAAACAGATGACTCCGCTGAGCCGAAAGTCTGTTTTTCAAGCTTGTCAACTTCTTTCAGAATCTTCATTTCGGTTTCATCGTCAAGCCCAAGAGCGATTATTTGCTCTCTGTACATTTGCAACTCGCCGGCTTCATCGGTAAAACCGTCTCCCAGCTCCGATTGCAGAACCTTCATTTGTTCTCTTAAAATATGGTCTCTATGATTGCTTTCAAGTTTTGCACGCAGCTTAGAATCGATTTGGCGTTCAATACCCAGAATCTCGATTTCCCTTGCCAGAATGTCACAGACCATTTCGAGACGCTTGGTCGGCTTTAATGTTTCAAGTATCAGTTGCTTGCTTTCGGGTTTGGTAAACATATTTTGGATGATAAAATCGGAAAGTATTCCGGGATCTGTTATCGAAAACAGACTAAGCACGGTTTCTTTTGTAATACCGTGAGAAAGCGCAGCATATGAGTCGTACAGGTTTACTGCCTTTCTGATAAGAGCTTCTGTTTTTGCGCTTCGGTCAATAACGAACTCCTCTGCAATCGGTTCAACCTCGACAGTGATATATTTTCTGTCCTCACGCAAAGAGATAAGACGGGCTCTGCATTTGCCCTCAACAAGCACCTTCATTCCGCCTCCCGGCATCTTCAGTACCTGCTTGATATAACAGATCGTACCTATTTTATGCAGGTCATTCATGCCCGGGGATTCCTTCAGGATATCTTTCTGCGATACTAAAAAGATGCGCCTGTCCCCGTTTGAAGCAACATCAAGTGCACCTGTTGACTTAGCCCGTTCAACATCAAAGTTGAGCAGCATATTCGGAAACACGGAAAGTCCCCTCAATGCAAGCAGAGGCAAACTCTCGGTTATAATTGTGGTTGTGTATTCTTCCATTTGATTCCTCATTTATTGGTGTGCAACGGGAATTGGAGTTATAATTTTTATTCCGTAAAGCGTAGGCATGGACGGTGGAGCGTCCGACAGTTGGTCAAGCCCTAACTTGCTGATACTACATCGGGGTCGATTTGCGGTCTTTTGCGTTTTGTTATCAGCGGCGGTGAATTGTTTACGATGCAATCCTTTGTTATTGTTACTCTTTGAATATTATTATCCGATGGTATGTCAAACATGGTCTGGAGCATTGTTTTCTCCATAATGCTGCGTAAACCGCGAGCACCGATTTCCATGTCTATAGCTTTATCTGCAATGGCTTCCAGCGCGTCTTCATTAAACTCCAATGTCACCTTATCATACCCGAGCAGGGTTTTATACTGCTTGACAAGCGCGTTTTTAGGCTCTTTCAGAATTCTGATCATATCTTCCTTTGTTAATGCGCTCAGAGGGGCAATAACGGGCAGACGGCCGACAAGTTCGGGTATCAGCCCGTATTTCAGCAGGTCGTGTGATTGGACTTCTTTTAATATCGCACCGATGTCTTTTTCTTTTTTAGTCTTTATTTCCGCACCGAAGCCGATGCTTTTTTTATCAAGCCTGTTTTCAATTATTTTGTCTATGCCTTCAAAAGCTCCGCCGCAAATAAAAAGGATATCAGTTGTATCAATGCTTATGAACTCCTGGTGCGGGTGCTTACGTCCTCCCTGCGGGGGAACATTTGAAACCGTTCCTTCGAGAATTTTTAAAAGAGCCTGCTGAACACCTTCGCCCGACACATCGCGTGTAATTGATGTGTTCTCGCTCTTTCTTGTGATTTTATCAATTTCGTCTATGTAAATGATACCTCTTTGAGCCGCATCGATGTCAAAATCAGCCGCCTGCAGAAGCCTGAGAAGAATATTTTCAACATCATCACCGACATAACCCGCTTCCGTCAGTGTAGTAGCATCAGCTATCGCAAACGGTACTCTGAGGATTCTCGCAAGAGTTTGAGCAAAGAGTGTTTTACCGCTGCCTGTCGGACCGATTATCAGTATATTACTCTTTTGCAGCTCCGAATCATCATTGCTGTGATGCAAAAGGCGCTTATAATGGTTGTAAACCGCGACGGAAAGAGAAATTTTTGCCTCGTCCTGCCCTATTGCGTAATCATCAAGCGTCTGCTTAATTTCAGCGGGTTTGGGAAGCCTTCCTACATCGCCTGAAAAACCGGATATGTCAAGTTGAGCCGTTTTGGACGGAGCAAGCTCATAGCCCAAAAGACCGGTGCATACTGCTACACATTCGTTGCAAATATACGATGATCCCTGACCCGCAATTAAACGATCTACCTGCTCTGACTGCTTTCCGCAAAAATTGCATTTAATTCCCTTGTGATTGTCATACCTCGCCATTAAAAAAATTTTCCTTTCGTATCATACAGCGTAAAAACCGGTCAATGTCTAACGTTTATAAATTACATTATCTATGAGACCGAATTCTTTTGCTTCATCCGCTGTCATGAAATTATCCCTGTCGGATGCGTCACGGATTTCGTCAATACTTCTTCCCGTATTCTCTGCAAGTATTGAATTGAGTCTTTCTTTTGTCTGCATAATTTTCTCGGCATGGATTTGAATATCGGACGCCTGACCGCGAAATCCGCCTGAAGGTTGGTGAATCATTACTTCCGCGTTCGGAAGGGCTATACGTTTTCCTTTTGCTCCCGAGGAAAGTAACAGCGCACCCATGCTGGCTGCAATGCCTAAGCAAATTGTCTGTACATCGGATTTTATATATTGCATTGTATCGTAAATCGCAAGTCCTGAGGTAACCGAACCACCCGGAGTGTTTATATAGAATTGAATGTCCTTGTCGGGATCTTGCGCTTCGAGGTAAAGCATTTGCGCGACTATGAGACTTGCGGTGACATCATTCACTTCGTCGCCGAGCATGATTATCCTGTCGTTGAGAAGCCGTGAAAAAATGTCGTATGAGCGTTCTCCGCGAGAGGTTTGTTCAACTACAATCGGTACTAAAGCCATTATCCTTCTTCCTCCTCATCAGTCTTGTCTTTTTCAAGTGCGGGTTTCTTTTTGCCGGTTTTTTCCTTAGAGGGCTTTTTTTCTTTTGCCGGTTTTTCCTTAGAGAGCTTTTTTTCTTTTGCCGGTTTCTCCTTTGAGAGCTTTTCTTCGCGAGATGATTTATCTTCTTTAAATTCTTCAACTGTTGCGTTGTCAATGACTATCTTTGCCGCTTTTCTCAGTTTCAGGTCGCGGGTAATATCTTTTTCTTCGACTGTTTCCTTGAGCTTTTCAATTTCCATTTTATACTTCTCTGAAGCTTCTTTATATTCTTCTTCAATTTCTTCTTTGCTTATTTCAATTGCTTCCAGCTCCGCGATTTTTCCGAGAGCAAGCGCAACCTTTACCTGTTTCAGGCTGTTGTCCCGCATTCTTTCTTTAAAGACTTCCGGAGTTGTTCCAAGCATTCTCATATACTGATCCGGCTGCATACCGTAAGCCGATATTTGGCGTGTCAGGGTACTCATTGAATTGTCAAACTGCTCGTCAATCATTGCTTCCGGCACGTCAACATCGATTGATTCCGCTATTTTCTCCATCAGGATGCTTTCAAATGTCTCATCGACATCCTTTTGTCTTGTTTCAATCAGTTTGGCTTTGATATCCGCTTTGTACTCGTCGAATGTGTCAAACTCGGATACATCCTTTGCAAACTCGTCATCTAAATCGGGTAAGCTTTTTTCTTTCACTTCAACTAGCTTTACTTTGAAGATAACGGGTTTGCCCGCCAAATCTTCTTTATACTGCTCGGGGAATACCAAATCAAGGTCTCTCTCCTCACCCGCTGCCATGCCTTCCACTTTGTCTTCAAATCCCGGGATAAACTGACCAGAGCCCAGCTCAAGTTCATAGTTTTCACCCTTGCCGCCCGGAAATGCAACGCCGTCAACGAAGCCTTCAAAGTCAATTACGGCAATATCACCGATTTTTGCGGGTCTGTCCGCTTTTTCTATACGTGCGTTTCTGGTTCTGACAGAAGCAATTTCATTATCTATTTCGCTATCGGTTACTTCTACCGATGGTTTAGGTGCCGTCAGTCCTTTGTAATTTTCAATTTCAACTTCAGGATATAATGCTGCCAGGAGAGTAAACACGGCAGTTGAATTATCGTCATTGAGGTCAACGTCGGACACACTTGGGTAACCGACTGTTTCAAAGTCCGTTTCTTTCGCGGCATAGGTAAGAACATCGGGCAGTATATCATCAAGCGCGTCACTTAAGAATATTTCTTTGCCGTACATCCTTTCGATTATTTTACGGGGTGCTTTTCCTTTTCGAAATCCCGGTACTGCAATACGGTTCTTGTTCTTGTTGTAAGCTTTGTTTACTGCCGTTTCAAGCTCAGCCGCCTCAACCTCAATAACCAGCTCAACATTTTTGTTGTCCTTCTTTTCACTGCTTTTTAACTTCAAAACCTAACTACCTCCAAATGATTTATCCCTTGTGTGCAATATAAAAATATATTTTATGGCACAACAATGTATTCTAACAAAAAGACGCATACAATGCAACCAATTTTAAAGAAGTAGCTGCTTGGAGGGTATCCGAAAAACTTTCAATGATTTCAGTCAGCACACAAATTTTGCCGATAATACAGGTTTCCACGAAGGTGCAGTGCATTGGCTGGAAGCATTTAAAGTTTTTGGGATACCCTCCGAGTAGCTACAAGCTAGTTCAAGCTTTGATGCTCCACCAGCGATGAATATATGCCGCCTTTTATCAGCAGGTCGTCGTGGGAGCCTGCTTCCACTATTTTTCCGTCCTGCATGGCTATAATCATGTTTGCTTTCTTTATTGTCGATAATCTGTGTGCTATTACTAACAATGTTCTGTGTCCGATTATTTTGGTTATTGCGTTTTGGATTTCACGCTCTGTTTCCGTGTCTACTGCCGATGTTGCTTCGTCGAGGAGCAGAATCGGTGAGTTTCGTAATACGGAGCGTGCTATTGAGAGGCGTTGTTTTTGTCCTCCGCTGAGGCGTACGCCGCGTTCTCCGATGAAAGTATCATATTTATCGGGTAATGATTCTATGAACTCATCTACACATGCAATGCGTGCTGCTTCTTGTATCATTTCGGGTGTTGCGTTGCCTGTTCCGTATGCAATGTTTTCGCCGATTGTTCCGTTAAAAAGGAACACATCTTGTAAAACAAGGCTTAGCTGTTCCCGCAGACTTTCTAAAGTCATATCTTTAATATCAATACCGTCCATCAGAATTGAGCCTGATGTCGGATCATAAAAACGTGCTATCAGACCCGATATCGTACTTTTGCCGACTCCTGTCGGTCCGACGATTGCGACCATTTGACCGGCCTTTGCTTCAAAGCTTATATCCGATAAGACTTCAATATCGTCCTGATAAGAAAAAGATACATTCCGAAACTCCAATTGTCCCGTCAATCTTCCGACTTTTATGGCATTGGGACTGTCTTTTATATCAGGCTCTACATCGAGAATCTCGAAAACACGTTCCGTGCCTGCAAGCCCTTGCTGCAAGTCTTCGACTATGCGGGTCAGCATAGCTACCGGTGCGTAAAACAGGTTCAGGTACAATAAAAATGCTACAACATCCGATATGTTCAGCCCTGTCCGCAATGAGATGATCGGTCCGGCTATCAGTACGATTATTGTGCCGAGTGTTGTTATGAATGCTACCGACGGGTGTAATATCCCCGAATAGAATAGGGCTTTAATTATATCTTTTGTGTAGTGTGTTGATTTCTGTAGAACTTTCTTAGACTCTTCCTCTTGCTTATTAAAAACTTGAATTTCCTTTATTCCCGAAAAATTGTCCTGCAATACAGCGTTAAGTTCCGCGATTTTTTCCTGCGCGCTTTTAAAGTGTTTTCTCATAAGTCTCGGTATCATTGATACGACAGCGATAAATGGGATGGGAATACATACAAGCAGTGCTAGTACAGGGTTCATCGTAAAGAGGATGATCAAAACCCCGGCAATTGTTAAGACGTTTGTTGTTATTTCGGGTAATGCGTGGGCTATCAGCCCTTCAAATGCCGCAGTGTCGTTAATGACTCGCGACATTAGCTGTCCTGTTTGCTTGTCATGGTAATAACTCATTGAGAGCTTTTGAAGATGGTCATATACGATTGCGCGGACTCTGTTTACCATGTTCCAGGATGCAACATGGGATAGATAGTTATTTAGAAATTGACACAGACCACGCAAGGCAAAGCAAATAAGTAACACCATCGCGAGCATAACGATTGTGTTAATTGAGCCTTCCAACTCCCCGCTTTCCATAATCGCGATTATTCGTCTCGTTATTTCCGGAGCAAGCAAGTTGGCCCCGGTAATAAATATAAGTGCGACGGTAGAAATAACAAGTAAATGCGCCCAGGGTCCGGCAAACTTGAATAGTCTGATCAGCTTCTTCATGTGTTTTATTGGAACTCCCTTTCAAGAAGTACACAAAGTCTCTTAACCCGACGAGTCAAAAGACTTTGATATTGTAGTTATTTACGCCAAAATTTCTAGTATTTCATATATTTTATACTTTTTATTTCTAATCTATATCAAAGTCAAATTCCTGTGTCGGTGACGGTGGCGGTCTGGTTGGCGGTGCCGATTTTGGTGTTTCTCCTGCCGCGCGTGCAGCATGACGGAATTTTTGCCTCGATTGTCTGATTTCTTCAAGTGCGGTAGTGAGTGATTCTTCCGTTCTTTGCATTGCATCGTCAACATATTCATTCGCCACACGTCTGAGTTCCGTTGATGATGTCTCGGCATGAGAGAGCATTTCGTTGCTTTTTGCTCTTGATATCTTTATGATTTCCTGTTCATCTATAAGCTGCCGCGCTCGTTCTTCGGCATTTCGTTTGATGTTTTCAGCTTCCCGTTTTGCATTGTTGATAAAGTCGGCTCTGGCATCGAGTAATCTTTTCGCTTCAGCGATTTCTGTCGGGAATTGTCCTCTGATTTCGTCGAGGATGTCAAGCGCTTTATCACGGTCTATAACACATTTTTCTGCTCCGAGCGGAACCCCCCATGCTTCGGTTATCATTGCGTGGAGCGTGTTTAACATTTCCGGTATTCTACTGCTCATTTGAACATCAACCCTTCACTTTCTACTTTAGCGATAACATCGTTAATAATCTCATGCGGTACAAATGTTGATATGTCTGCTCCAAATCTTGTCATTTCTTTAACTGCAGAGGAGCTGATGTATGTATATTTCTCGCTCGACGGCATAAAGAGTGTTTCTATTCCCGGTCCGAGTTTTCTGTTGATAAGTGCGATTTGGAACTCTCTGTCAAAATCCGATACGGCGCGTAGTCCTTTAACAATAACTTTTGCGTGTCTTTTTTTCATGTACTCGACAAGCAGTTCATCCGATGATTCGACTTTTACGTTCTTGTATCTTACAACTGTTCTTTCGATAAACTCAACTCTTTCGTCCCGGCTGAAGAGCGGCTCTTTGTCGGAATTTATCATAACACAGACATATACTTCATTAAATACCGCTGCTGTTCTTCTTATGATGTTAAGGTGTCCGAGTGTTATGGGGTCAAAGCTTCCGGGATATACTGCTATGCTCATAGTAATTCTCGTTTCGTCTTTTAGTAACTGCTTTCCGGATACCCTCAAAGCAGTTACTGTTAATCGTTGCTGCGAGTGTATTTCACTATCTTTACTCCACCGTATTTATACTCTTTTTCCAGCGAATACGGGTTCTGCACCTGCGGCGAGATGTTATCTGCTTTTAATTCGGTTATAATTATACCATTAATGTTTAGTTTGTCAAATAGTACAATTCTCTCAATTGCGTCGTTTGCAAGTGTTGTATCATAGGGCGGGTCGATAAATATAAGGTCATATTTATCTTTATTTTCAAGAAAACGCAAAGCGTCACGTGCTTGTATGTTTGATAAATCGGAAAATCCGCATTTTTGTACATTTTCTTTTACAAGCTTGATTGATTCCGCGAAATTGTCAATAAAAACAGCACTTTTTGCTCCACGGGATAAAGCCTCAATTCCGTATTGCCCGGTGCCGGCGAACAAGTCTAATACCCGCCTGCCCTCAATGTCAAATTGGATGATAGTAAAAACAGACTCTTTAACCCTGTCGCTTGTAGGCCGAATTTTGTTGCCGCCCGGCTCTTTGAGCTTCCGCCCCCGGGCACTTCCGCTGATTACTCTCATTTTTATATTCCTTTTTTGCCCCCTTCCGCGGAAGAGGGTGTCATCGCAGACGATGGGGGTTGTCCTTTACCCAACATAGTCTTTGTCCTCAAACTCCTATGATACTCTACCGCAAATCTGTGGGCTTCTTCTTGTATTGTTCCTATCAGAGCAAAAACGGCGGGGTTTGCGGCAAGGCCTATTTCTTCTCCGTCGGGAGTTACAAGTGCTTTTGTTTTGTGTTTTTCGTCTTTTACCATGCCAAAGACAGGTAGATTTACTTCAAGCTCTGTCAGCAGATTGTATACGACTTTGGCGTGGTTCGCTCCGCCGTCTATTAGCATTATGTCGGGTAACGGCAAGAATTTTTCGTCATTTGCGAGATAACGTTTTATTCTTCTGGAGACTACTTCGGACATGCATGCGTAGTCGTCCTGTCCTTTTTTTGTTCTTATTTTGAAGCGTCTGTAGTCTTTTTTCAGTGGTTTTCCTTTTACGAATACTATCATTGAACCGACTATGTTTGAGGAACCTGTATTTGAGATGTCAAAGGCTTCTATTCTGTCGGGTGTTGACTCGAGTTTTAGTGCTTTTTCGAGCCATTGGTGAGTTTTGAGCACTTTTTCCTTATATAATGCTGCGTGCTCTTCAATCGGCTCTTCTGTAAAGAATTGTTTTTGCTGAATGACTTTTATAGCCTTGATTCTATCCCTTAGAACTGCTGCTATTTCAAAATTCAGGCTGTCTGATGCATTTGTCATTTCCTTTGTCAGCTTCTTTATCAAGCTGCCTGTTTTACCTTGGAATACGTCGATTGCTGCAGCGACGGCATTTCTGTAATCGTCCGCCAATTCGGCTTTTTGACAGTATGCTCTGCAATTTCCCATGTCGTGATTTAAACACGGGCGTTGCTTTCCGAGTATCTGTTTAATATTTTTTCCGCAAGTCGGCAGCTTCAGTGCTTTGCTCACTGCTGCTATCGCTTTTCTTGTATCTTGTCTACCGCCATATGGGCCAAGATACAGAGCTCCGTCATCCCCTGCGTTTGCGATAATCTTAAACATCGGGTACTCTGTTTTTACGTCAACACGGATGACCGGATATCCTTTGTCGTCTCTGAGTTTGATATTATATCTTGGCATGTATTGTTTAATAAGAGAATTTTCCAGTATCAACGCTTCAAATTCTGATTCTACGATAATTGCATCAAAATCGCTTATCTTAGATACCATTAAATCGGTTTTTACGTCATGATTAGTCAGTCCTTCACCGGGACGGCTGAAATAGCTGATTACCCGATTTCGGAGGCGTGCCGCTTTACCGACATAGAGCACGATGCCCAACTCGTCTTTCATTAAATAGACGCCGGGAAGCTGTGGTAAGCCTTGCGCTTTTTCTCTTAATTTGTTTTCATTGTTGCTATCTGACACTATTGCACCTGTAACTTTCGTAACAACCAAAAGGGCATCCATAAAACTTTTGCTGCTTCCAGCCAACGCACTAGCACGTTGGTGGAAACCGGTATTATCGGCAAAACTTGTGTGCTGACTGAAACCATCAAAAGTTTTACGGATACCCTTTAGGCTGTTAGTGTTTCATAGTAAATTAATCATAACTGACTTCTTTGCCTTCTTCGCGAAGGCTTACAAAAATTGGGAACTGCAGGCTTAATAAGCCGGTTTTTTTGTCGCTGCTTTCTTCTTTGTATTTTACCTCTATAACTCTGTCCGTCATTTTGTCTCGTCTTTTCCAAAAATCCTCGCGTTGCTCGTCGGACATTCCCGATCCTACATTTAGTGTGTTTCCTTTGTAATCCACAACAAAAGCGCCTAGTCTGCCGGCGTTTCTGCCGGAGCCTTCTTCGACTGCCGTTACTTTCAGGTCTACTGTGTAGAATCTTTTGATTTTAAGGATGCCATTGTGTCTTTTACATGCGTATTTGCTGTCGCGGTTGAGCATAAGACCTTCTTTGTCTTCAGTCACCATTTCGTCGAGCAATATATCTATTTTGCTTACGTCCGTGCCTGTATAGAGAATTTCTACAATTGTAACAGCAGTTAAGCCGAGTATTTGTATCTTATCATTAAGTGCTCTCAGTTCAGCAAGTCGTTCTTTATATGTTAATTTGCTTTCACCTTGGGCGAATTCGCTTTTTGGCAGAATATCGAAAATAACAAACTGCATTGCGCTTTTATCGGCATCATCTTGTCCAAGTATTCCTGTTCCGATTCTGAAGTTCTCATTATCGGACACATCATCGGTATTTTTCCGGACAAGCTCACCGTCAAGCACCCATTCATCGGCTTTGTCAAGCATGCGGCTTATGTCGCTTATAATGTGCTCCAGCCCCGATATTTCTTTGCCTTGTCTGCTGAATATTTTTCCGTCGTAGAATGTTCCTCTGACTCCGTTGAGTTTTACGGATAGCGAAAACCACTCATTATCTTTGATTGGGGATTTCTCAATGCTGTATGATTGTTGAACCTCCCATTGTGGTATAAACTCCGTGCCGAATGCTTTATTGATTGACTTTACATCACAGCCGAGTTTTGCGCTTTTTGTTATTATCGAAGCGTAAAACTCGCTCATGTCCTGTTCCTGTGTGCTCATGAACTGATTGATGTTTGCTATAACTTCGTCACTTCCGGTGTTATTGGATAGAATGTATTCCATTAACTCACAAAATGAATCGAAACAACGTGTCGGCGGTTTTTCTGTTTCTTTTGATATTTTTTTCTCGGATATTCCCGTTATCAGAAACGGGTTTAGCAGAAAGTCTATATACTTGGTAAATAGCTTATTATCTTTGTTTTCAATCAGAATATCTCTTTTCGCCAGGCTCGAGCTTGTATTTGCAAGAAGCTCGAATAAATCTTTTACTTTTTTGTCATTTGTACAGTTGTTCAAGGTCTTCCCTCCTTAATATCTTTACATTTTCCGGAACCTCGCTTATCGTCGCAAGCACCGCATGGGGAGGCTTTTCCGCAGAGATTAAGCTGCAAACGCTGCAGTAATAGTCATCCCCTTTGATGGTATAGATGTTGCTAATGTCTTTCGCAGAGATTTCTCCAAACTCCATCGTAATCCCCTGCCCTGTCATTTTTACATAACTTTCTTTAATTGTCCAGATTTTGCAAAAATATTCCGCCGGGTTTAATGTTGTCCGAAAGGTTTCATATTCCTCTTCGGTAAGAACGCGTTTTGCTGTTTTGCCGGTCACGTTTCGGATATTCTGTATATCAACACCGACTTCAAAATCTGCGACAACGCAAGCTGCCGCGTTTTTTGAATGGCTTAGATTAAAATGAATATGCGGATATTTTTCGAGCGTTGGCTTTCCTTTCGATTTTATGTTGAAATCGACTGGCTCGTTAATATTGTACAGCTCGCGCAATGCGTAACGTAAAAGCAGATAAGCGGCGGCTGAAACGTTTCTACCGGTGTGTGAACGAAGCCTTTGAACCTTTTGATATCTTTGAGACGAAAGTAAGGAATTCATTCTTTCAGGAATTTTATTGGCAGGCAACTCAAGGCTATCTATTATGTATAGTTTCATATGCAGAGTATATCATGCGGCGAACTACATCTGCAAGTGGTCATAATACCCTCTGAACTGTCACCGGTAAATTTTAATTGAGTTATTTTCACCCTTGTGTTACTCTAAATCAGATATTTCAGGTTGTCTTCGAGAGGTTATTATGGAATTTACCGGTGCAGAAATACTAGTTAAAGAGCTTATCGGGCAGGGTGTTGATACTGTCTTTGGTTATCCCGGTGGTTATGTCATTGACATTTACGATGAATTATATAAACACGCGGATAAAATCACTCATATACTACCTGCGCATGAGCAAGGGGCGGCTCATGCGGCAGATGCGTATGCGAGGGTTTCGGGAAAAGCCGGTGTTGTTATCGCGACAGGCGGACCTGGTGCTACGAATTTGATTACCGGTATTGCAAATGCGTATCTTGATTCTGTTCCTGTTGTTTTTATTACAGGGAATGTTGCGATTAATATGCTTGGTCAGGATTCTTTTCAGGATATAGATATTGCAGGTGTTACGCTTCCGATTGTAAAACACAGTTATGTTGTACGAAATGTAAATCAACTGCAGAATATAATACGTGAAGCATTCAGGCTCGCTGCCACAGACAGGAAAGGTCCGGTTCATATAGATATACCCAAGAGTATTCAGCATGATAAGGCTGAACAAGACAAGGGGACAGGTACACTGTCTTGTAATCGCCCAAGACAGTGTACCTGTCCCCCTGTCTTCGACGAAATCGAAGCAGTCTGCGACCTTATCAAATCAAGTGAGCGTCCTTATATTTACTGCGGCGGCGGTGTGACTGCTACCGATACGGGCAATCTTGTTATACAACTGTCGCGGCGGATACACGCACCGGTTGGTTTGAGTATGATGGGAATCGGTTCTATCCCCTCTTCGTTTGAGTTAAATCTTGGCATGAGCGGTATGCATGGCAGGTATGCATCTATTGCAGCCAAGTCCGAAGCCGATTTAATCATTGCACTCGGTGTGCGCTTTTCTGACCGCGCGGGTGGTAATGCCAAAGAATACGCGGATAATACTGCTGTGATACATGTAGACATTGACGCCGCAGAGCTGGGAAAGAACATTAAGCCGGATATCAGTATCAATGGTGACTTGAAAATAATTCTACCGGAACTGCTGGAAAGAGTCGATGCAGTATCAAATACAAAGTGGCTTGAAAGAGTAAAAGAGCTGAGAGAAAAAGATACCTTTTCGCCGGGTGAAGAGTTCACTCCGCAAAACATTATTGCCTGTGTAAATGAACACTACGATGATGACACGGTTATAACAACAGATGTAGGGCAACACCAAATGTGGGTAGCGCAGTATTATAAGTTTGAAAAGCCACGTAAGTTTATTTCGTCGGGCGGTCTGGGTGCTATGGGCTATGGTCTCGGAGCTGCAGTAGGGGCTTCAATAGCAAGAGGGCGAAAAAGAGTTGTTCTATTTACGGGAGACGGCAGTTTTGGAATGAACCTCCCGGAGCTAGCGACAGCAGTAACGCAGAAACTCCCTATAACAATCATTTTATTAAACAATAACTCCCTTGGTATGGTTCGCCAACTTCAAACACTCTTCTTTGACAAGCGGTACTCAAACACACTGCTCGACCGCAAAACCGACTTTCCTGCTGTTGCAAGAGCTTTTGGTGCAGCCGGGTTCAGTGCTGACAGTATTGCACAGCTTAGATTGGCTTTGAATGAGATACCGAAGGAGTTGCCATGCTTGATAGAGTGTAAGATAGATATAGATGAAAAAGTATTGCCAATGATACCTGTTGGCGGTACAATTGAAGATGTGATACTTGATTAGAAAGGCATGGCTATTATAATGATCGAGAAATTCATAGTAGGCATAATTGTTTCGAATCACTTCGGTGTCCTCAATCGTATTGCGGGACTTTACGCTAAGCGTGGTTATAATATTGATAGTCTTGCTGTCGGGGAGACTGAAAATCCTGCTTATTCGCGAATGACGATTGTGTCGACCGGGGATGAATATATGAGGAGTCAGGTTCTTAAGCAACTTGAAAAATTGCACGATGTCAAGATGGTTGTTTTGCTTGATAATAAAAGTTCCGTTTCAATCGAGCATATGCTTATAAAGCTGAAGCTTGGTGAGGAAGGCAAAGCAACAATCAGCGATCTTATTAATGATTACGGCGGAAATGTCATGGACTTCGGGGCGGATTTTATCACCGCAGAAATATCGGGTAGCTCTGAAAAGATAGAGCGTTTTATTAGTGCCGCACGTGAAGTCGGCATTCTTGAAGTGTGCCGGTCCGGTTTAATTTCAATGAAACAAGGCGCAGATGATGTTTTTTGCGTTAAATAAACAAAGAATTTCGTATTTCGTTGCCAATTAATGATTAGTATGATAGATTGTCTTTAAGTAAATCAATAAAGAGCGAGGTGGATGGTCAGTGAGTAATTCGATTCAAACAAACAGAGCCAAAAATACAGACGAAATAAGTGCGCTTGAGTTAATGGAATTTACTATGGCAGGCGATTCTTTCGGCATAAATGTTGCCAAGGTCACGGAGATTATGCGTTACTCGCCGATAACTCCCATGACTTTGTCACATCCCTGTATTGACGGCGTATTCAAGCCGCGCGGCAAGCTCATTACTGTAATTAATCTTCCTCGCTATATGGCTCTTCCGGAAAGCGAAGATCCTTCGTATGACATGTTTATGCTGACAAACTTTGACAATATTAATGCTGCATTTCTCGTTCACACTGTCGAAGGTATGCACAGAATAAGCTGGAGCAATGTTGAAAAGCCTTCATCAATTGTTTACGGGAGCAATGATAGTGTTGTAACGGGAACAACAAAAATTGGCGATAAAATCATAACTATTATTGACTTTGAAAAGGTTCTTTACGATATTAATCCCGATACGGGCCTGCAGGTTTCCGAAATTCATAATCTCGGTCAGCGGCATGGTACAAATAAACCGATTGTTGTTGTCGAGGACTCTGTATTTTTAAGAAGGATGCTCATAGATTCATTGGAGGTTGCGGGTTATACAAATATAACATCATTTGATAATGGTCAGTCCGCATGGGATTACTTCATGAAATGCCGCAGCGAGTGTCTGGCGAATATAACCCCCGTAGAGAATAAGATTTCAATTATCATAACCGATATTGAGATGCCGAGAATGGATGGTCATCACTTGACTAAGCTGGTAAAGAGTGATGAAATCCTTACAAAGGTCCCTGTTATTGTTTTCTCAAGCTTGATTGACGAAGCTCAGAAGCAACAGGGCGATAAATTAGGCGTCAGCGCCCATCTGTCAAAGCCTCAGATCGGCAAGCTTGTTCAAACTTTAGATCAATTTATTTTGTAATACGGTTACTTATGATTTTCTTTCTCCAATATACTTTTTGCAATACCTTGTGCGTCAAGCTTGTATAATGACATCAGTTCGTCCAGGCTTGCGGAAGGTATGATATTGTTTCCTAAATTTAATGCTATTATTTTCCCTTCAAAGCCGGTTTCCGGTAACTCCAATGCCAGTTTGGAGGCGAGACTTCCGCTTGTGACACATTCCTCCACGATATACAATGACTTTACATTGCTTGTTAGTTCAAGCAGTTTTTTTGTATTAAACGGGTGTATTTGCGTTAACTTTATAACAGATGCGTTTATACCTTCGTTGTCAAGCAGTTTTGCGGCTTCTACAGCGTTTTCAACTAATCTGCCGTATGCAAGTATAACTATATCGCTGCCTGTTTTTACCATCATCGGGTCAAAATAAGACCCCTCCGATGGATATTTGCCGTTTCCTGCTTTCGGATATCTTATTGCGACAGGACCGGTAAGCTTATGTACTGCATAATCGAGCATTTCTTCAAGCTCGGATGCAGCGGATGGACAGAGAATTGTCATGTTCGGCATTTGCATAAAGATGCCTATGTCATAAATACCTTGATGTGTTTGTCCGTCGTCGGGCACAAGTCCCGCGCGATCAATTGCAAATATGACATGGAGGTTTGGCAGACAGACATCATGAAAAAGCATATCGTATGCTCGTTGGATAAATGTAGAATACACTGCGCAAACCGGAATCATTCCTTGTTTGGCAAGCCCTCCTGCCATGGTTACGGCATGACCCTCCGCTATTCCTACATCATAAAATTTCTTTTCATGCATATACGCAAACTCATCGAGACCGGTGCCGGTTTGCATCGCTGCCGTTATTGCACAAATGCGTTTGTCTTTCTTTCCCATTTGCACAAGCTTTTTGCCGAAAACCGATGCAAAGGTCTGTGGTGATGATTCGAGTGATTCTCCATTATTAATATTAAATTCCGATACGCCATGATAAACTTCCGGGCTTTCCTCCGCAAATTTATAACCTTTACCCTTTGTTGTAGTAAGGTGTATCAGAGTTGGTTTTGATATTTCTTTTGCTATTTTAAGAAGCTTGCAGACCTCTTTTATATTATGTCCGTCGGCGGGTCCTAAGTAGACAAAGCCCATGTTTTCAAACATACTGGAGGGCAGCAATGCAACCTTTACTCCGGATTTTACTCTGCGCAGCGACTTGTCGATTTTTTTGCCGACAAACGGCAGCTTTGCAATAGTTTTACGGTAAAACTTCTTAAAGCTTAAATAGTACGGACGTACACGAAGCCGTGCTAAGTGTCTTGATAAGCCTCCGACATTTTCCGTTATTGACATTTCATTATCGTTGAGTATTACGATTAGAGGCTCTCCGCTTTGCCCAGCATCCGATAGGCCTTCATAAGCCAGTCCGCCTGTTAGTGCTCCGTCGCCGATAATTGCGATTACCGAATAATCATGGTTAAGGATTGTGCGTGCTCTTGCCATACCGAGAGCGATAGATACCGATGTTGACGCGTGACCGCTTAAAAACGCGTCATGTTCGCTTTCCAGGGGATTTGGAAAGCCCGTGACTCCGCCCGAGCTCCTAAAATTGGCAAAGCCTTCCCTTCTGCCTGTCAGGATTTTATGTGCGTAACACTGATGGCCGACATCGAAAATTAATCTGTCCACCGCTGTGTCAAAGACGTTATGTACCGCTACAGTAATTTCTACGACCCCGAGGTTTGAAGCGAGATGCCCTCCTGTTTTTGATACATTGGACAACAGGAAGCTTCGCAAATCTTCACATAGCTTGTAAAGTTCCGCGATACTTTTGTTTTTTATATCTCCGGGTGAGTTAAGCTTATCTAAAACATCCATAAATACTTCACGATTGCGGCTTCAGCACGCATGGCAGCAGATTTATCCGTTTTGCAATCATTTTCCTTATAAACCTTTGATTCTTTGAAGCTTATTTTGTGAGGCTTTGCCTCACCGGCGAGGTTTATGCTTCATCAGCAAGGTTCATTATCCTACAAAGACAATGAAATGTCAACTTACCGAAAAAAAGCGGCTGATGATTACATCAACCGCAACTGGCACGCTTAACGCTACCATTTTGCTACTCTTAATTCAACTTGCCTGTCTCAGAATACAATCGACCTTGTAGTGAATACCTCTACTCTTTGTCGAATATTCAAGACATACGGGCTCGTTTATGTATTTGAAAAATATGTCTATGGTGATTCTTGTATAATAGAACCCTGTCGATGATTTCTGAATACAACTCCGGCGTGGCTTCCTCTTGGTTCGCAATCTTCCTCATGGCTTCTAGTGTGCTAGAAATGTTGTTCATTGCATTTTCAACGATATTGTTTTGCTCATTGATTTCCGCAACCCTGCATTTTAACCCTACGATTTCTTTGTTGTACTTTTCATTCATCAGTCGCATTTCATCTTCATCAATCTTGCCATCAAGACACCAGTCAAGCGCTTTTGCTTTCTTTTCGGTAATGCGGACTATTCTGTCCTGTAAGGGTTTTATGTTTTCAACATCGTTGTCAACGCATGAGCCTACAATATCAGCGTAAAGATTATCAATGAAATCATCATCCAAGATATGCAGATGGTTAAGCGAAACTCCGAATCCTTGTCTTTAGTGTCTATGTTGTCGTTGATAAAGATTACACGGACATTATGAGTCATAAGCTCTCTTGTGTGCTGTAAAGTGTCTACTGTGTTTCTGGCGAATCTTGAAACTTCTTTGGTTACTATAAGGTCAATACCTCCGGCAATTGCGTTTGATATCATATTATTAAACTGTACACGCTTTGCCGTAGATGTGCCGGAAGTGCCTTCATCCGCATAAACCTTTACTAATTGCCAAGACGGGTCTCTGTCAATGTACTCACTAAAATACTTCTTTTGGTTTTCAAGTGAGTTTTTCTGGTCATCGCTATCTGTGGAAACACGGCAGTATGCCGCTACTCTTGTAGTCATCTCATCTTCTCCTTTCAATAAGACGGCTGACTATTGCCCCACATAAGTTATGCAAATATTATACCATACACAGGGGCAACAATCAACTGCAATTACTTGCTTTATTTCGATTTCTTGTTATATTTTCGCATGAGATTCCGGTACTGAATATCGGTTAGTTTGCGGTCTTTGTATAGCTGCTTTATGATTCCGATTTTAACTGTGTATTGCAGCCTGCTCCTCTTTTCACTTTTGGTCATGGGTCAATACTCCTCATCGTTTTATTGAGAGAGATATTTTTCCCCTCTATTACTAATCAGGTTTTTAAGGCAAAAAGTACGGGTTTTTTGAAAAATATTTTTCTAAATTCGCAATAGTGCAAATTTACCCCTCTATACCTAAACAGTCGAAAAATACGTTTTTTCCAATTTTCTGGAACTTGTTTGCGAATTGTTCATAATCTGTATCACTTTTTTATGAGTCTACGCAACGCAAAAAGCCGAGAGTTTGCGCTTTATCCTCTCGGCTTGCGATGCACTTGCCTTGTCAATGGAAGTGTGGAGATTTTTATTTTTGTCTGCCGATAACATTTTTCAATGACGTGGACAAAAATCAGACAAAAATAAAAATACTACCGACATTGACAACGATATGTCAGTATAATATTGCAAGGGACAAGGCAGACCAAAAGTCTGCGTTGTCCTTGGTGACTGATTGCTGTCCTGTTGATTGCAATTAAGTTGTAGTCCTGTTGCAATAGAATAGATGTATATTTATTTTACCCCTTGCGGTTACGCAAATTGAACCGTGCAATTGATTTTATTTGATTGCAATTAAGTTGCAACGAAGTGACCCCAAATTCCAGAAGCAGCTTAATACACAGTATACATTTTTATTAAGGTGTGTTAAACTTCATTCTACAAAGTTTTACTTGTCGGAGGATATTCTGTTGGAAAAGAAATATAGAGATATTATCGCAAAGGAATTTCGTGATTGTGTTCTCAATACAATCAAACGGCTCGACAATGCGGAAACCAACAGACCTTTTCATGCTGCACTTCTATCTGATGAAGCTCTATTTTGGAGTAGATTCGAGCGTTCTTTTTCTACGAGTTTTGGGCAGCGCGTAATTGAAGAAATATCAAAAGTTGTTGCGTTAGCAGGCGGTGCATCTGATGCGTGCAGACAAAAGGAAACGCTCGTGGTACTTGATAAAGCGGTTGATAATGCGATTGTTACGAATATAGTAAAATTAAGAGCGGCGAGCAAGCAGAAATGGGGAGAAACAGTTAATGAGTTAACGCTTGTATATCAAAGAAACGAGTTTGTTGAGCATAGAATTATATCTGATTTATGGTGGTTTAAAGATGATATAAACCATTATATGAGTATAAAGACAGTCAAACCAAATATTGATCAAACTGCTGTTGCAAAACAGGATTTATTAAGATTAACAATGGCAGAACCTTCTTGCAAGGCGTATTTTGGGCTTTACTACAACCCCTACGGTGAAGAACGCTCATCGTATGCCCATAGTCCGCCCATGGGGATTTTTGATTTTCATAATGATAGCTCTGTGCTAATTGGTCGTGATTATTGGGACACGCTCGGAGGTACCGGGTGCTACGATATTGTTCTTGATATAGCACGAGAAGTAGGTGCGGAAACACGCGAAATTGTTGAAAATCTAAGATAAAAACCGCCGTCCGTTCTACTAACAAAACGGGCGTTAGTTTTACTATGAAGAAAATAATGAGAGTTGCTGTGTTTCAAATGAACTCATAAAAATTTTTCTAGTTTGCTTTTCCCAAGATATATCATCTGTATTTTTGTATCGTGAGTATGGAAAGCCGATAAAATTTGATGTTTTTTCACCCTCCATGTGTGCAATTATTGCTTTTGCTATTGCTATACCTAGTGCAATAGGTACAGCGTTTCCGATTTGTTTATACTGATCGATAAGTGACCCGCATATCTCCCATGCCGGGGGAAACTCCTGTATTAGCTTATACTCTTGTA
>WRDH01000009.1 GCA_009783555.1 Oscillospiraceae bacterium | reverse complement strand
ATTCAGAAAGTTTTCAAATATGGTGTGGAATGCCGATCCTTTTTCGAGACTTGATAACCATCCCAATGAATCAATCTCTTGCCTTTTGATTTCCTGCAGCCTTAAAACATTTTGCAAGAAAAATTTATGCTTACAACTCAAAAATGTTGTTAGTGAGGATGCCGATAGTGTTTGTTCTGCTATATGAGCAGCAAATTCCAGCAGTTCTTTTTCTGTTTCTTCTTCCGGGTCGACTTGCTCAATGCCATTTAGAATTGCTCCATATCGTACGCCTTTACTAAGCCAGAAGTCATTTTCATCTATAAAATGTTCGGAATTACTAACAACAAATCCGGCATGGTAAACCTTTGCATCGTTGCTATCTTTCCGAAGCCGGTGGAAAAGTGTTGCAGGGTAACACTCCCGGTTTTCTACCGTGTCAAAGGATGAATAGCTGCACGTTAGATTCCCTTTGATTCCGGCGATAAAACTATCCATTATATCAATGCTTTTTTTGGTTCTTTGAGTAGACATTATCATCGGCGGCATCCGCTCATGATCGAGAATAAGCGAATCCTCCAGTGCCATTCCCGGAAATTTATCGGCGCCGAGTCCAACTAAAAATACGTTTTCCCGCTCAATCCAGGCAGCTTGCCGGTATGTAGTAAAATGTATTTTACCGGGTGCGGGAGATTCGCATTTTATACGTATATCCCTCATGTGTTCTTTTATTATCTCAATTGCTTCTGTCAGACGTACGCGCCTGCCTTTGATTGTTGTACTCAACTCATATATCGCAACCTTTAGGCCTTGACTGTCAAAGGCTGTGAAAATCCTCTTATACTTTTCTACTATCGTTTTTAGTGCCGCAAGCAGGGATTCTACATCAACCGTGCCGGTCTTGTCTTCTTCCGGTATTAAATCAAACGATTCGCTAATGAACTTAATGAGCCATTCTGTGGCTTTAACAGCTTTGATATTGTCTGTTTTTTTTGATTTTAAGCGAGCTAAATGATTATTCAGCGCCGGTAAATATGAACGCTTCTGCCATGTAATCCCTGAGTTCTTTATTACGTTCACAACACTTAATCTGCGGAATCTATTCTCATCTTTAGGCATAACTCCGTCAGAATCACGTTGATCCACACCGACATCAAACACTCCGCTTGAAAAGATGTTTACGAGAGCATGGCATCCGTAGCTGCTGTCTATCCAATCAAGCAGGAGCATCAGCAGTCTTGCCGGGGATGACATCAAGAGCGGCAATCCGGTTCCAAATGTAATCGGGAGTTCTCTATTTCCGTCTAACGCCTCATTCTTGTATGTGTACTGCTGCATCAATTGATAAAACAATTGTGTATACGGTTCGTTTGTGGTCGAAACAATAAGGACATTATCAAATGGAATCTTTTCCTGGATTATCCGTCGCATAACTTCCTTTACTTCATTGTATTCGCCATATGCGTCAAAGAAATCAATATTCTCATGTCTTAAATCATGCGCTTCTTTATCTGTGAGTGTGGTTGTCCCCATGCTCTCATGTCCAATTTGCATACCCAGCTTATGTAGTAACAAACTTTCCAGATAATTAAACTCACAAGCTTCGAGAGCATAACTGCCCGCGAAGCCTGATTTGCGATTTTCAAGTGCGATAAGAGCATGCTCAATTACGTCGGAATAGTCCACGTATCCGTGCGTTTTTTTCCATTGTGCGTACGCTTCGACTATTGTTTTAATATCCTTACGCTTATTATCGTTATCAATTTTATCTAACCCGACATTGCCGGAGAGATAGCCCCAACCAAGCAGTTCCATGACCGTTTTTGACAGAGCCTTACATATCCCTGATGTTATTTCAATTTCATGTAAAAAGGTAAGCGCACCTTTATCACGCAACGATTTCAATACATCCGTCATTGCATCGGTAACACCCTTGCCATCAAGAACGGTCAAATCCGATGTACGGATATAATGCTCCGCCAAATCATATGATAGTTCCCGAACAGTCTTAACAGACATGTTCAGCGGATACACACCATAATCACCCAATGTCTTGAGCATCTGCGTCCGAATAGCCGCGCTCGGTATAATGAGCAGCTTCGGCGCGGTCCGGTGTGTGTCGTTTAGTTTTTTTATTTGGTTTATGTCGTGTTGCATGTGTGGGTTCTCCTGGAATCATTGATTACAATTCCCATATTTAGCCGGACTTCTTTACGTTCAGTTTGGTGACTATTTAATAATCATAGCGGCACGTTACTTACATTTTGTATGCCAAAAACAATGGGTGTTAGTATACCATTTTAAAGCAGGATTTGCACTATTTTTTCATCATTTCTGTGACTCTTTTTCATCATTAAAGGTGTAAAGCTGAAGCGAGACAAAGCAAAATATATTTTTATCTTTTGTCAACCCGTTGCGGTATCTATCACGCGAAAAGGGCATGTACAATTAAACGGATTTGATATTATAGTGTCTTTGCTGAACGTTTTTTGATAATTTTATGTATATCTATCCACACACAGTAGTTTTTGGTATACTAGATATCAATAGAATGTGCAGTTTAATTGATAAGGAGGCTTTGGAAATCATGCAGAAAATAATCATAGACGAGGAATTTGAACTATATCTTCCGCCGCTTGACAGTGTGACTTATGGCGATCTCGAACAGACCATGTTAACATACGGATGCCGTGTACCGCTTACTTTGTGGAATGGTATATTGATTGACGGACATAACAGGTATTCTATTATAACAAAGCATGGACTGCCGTTTGAAACAACAAGTATGGAGTTTGAATCCAGAGATCATGTTCTTGATTGGATGATCGAAAATCAAGTAGCGCAACGGAATCTTACCCCTCTGCAGCTTAGCTTCTTTCGCGGTGTGCGGTATAATACGAATAAGCGGATTGTGACAAATAAACAGGGTATTAATCAGCACAATGTGGTTGATGCCCAAAATGGGCATCAACCACGAAATCCGTCAACAGCGGAACGACTTGCTCAGCAATATAACGTATCACGCAACACTATCAGACGCGACGCACAAGTCGCAGACGCTATTGTTGCAATAGGCAAAGACTCCCCCGATACAAAACGCAGCATACTTTCCGGCGAAACAAAAATCACAAGAAAACAATTAAAGGAACTCGCTGCGGGTACAGAAGATGATGTAACGCGGATTATAGAGCAAATTCAAGACGGGACTTTTGAAGGCGGACGCAGACCCTCGTCAACATCGGTTGGCAGCACTGCTGATGGCGGGACAAGCTCTGCCGGCATGCAGCCGTGGGAAATTGAGTTCGGCAAAATGACTGACGAGTTCCGCAACGTACTGAGAACTCATGCAAAAACTGACGACACTGCATCAGTGCGCAATGCACTGAGGTCGTACATTACAATGTTGGAGGATTTGTATAAACAGATTTAGTTGATAGCGGTGTCTTCCTTAGATCAATTATGGCTTGAATAACTCAATACTTCAGCACACTTCAATTCATCAGGGATTTTATAATTAGGATTATCTGTGAAATATATTTTGTTATGTTCCGAATCAAGCAGATATTTAAAATGCTCAAGTACATTTAAGCCAAGTATGCAATATTTTGTGTCTTCATGCGGTATAGCAACTTTTACACTTTTTAATGTTCTATCACCAATAACCAAACCGGGAATTTCAATTAGTGATGCATCAATTGAACCCGAAAGACCGGTCAGTGGGAAATCTTCAATTAGGACTGGTAATGCATCAAGTTTTAGAAATAATGATGTTTCTCTGTTAATTATGGTCACATATGCTCCCGTGTCTAACAAAAAACGAATTATTCTATTGTGACGGTATTCCATGCTATATATTACCGGAACATCAAGATGGTAATGAGATCGTCTTAAGAAAAATAGTTGCTCTTCAGATCGGTATTTAAACTTTAAATCAGGCATGCGCTTCCCTCATTTTTTCCAGGATTGTAAACAACTCAGGTTTGAATAAATATAGCTCTGTATGCTCACCATATTCTACCGCATCAAATTGATCGTAAATACCAGCACTCGCTCCGGCGTATGCACAGTTCCCGCAAACTACCGGTATTCCGCTGACAAATTCCCCTTTATCAGAATACTGAACATTTACTATAAAAACCCAATTATCATCATAAAGCTTTTCAATCTCGGCTTCTGTTAACGGTTCTTTATGATTTAATAATTTATATGATACTTCCATCTGTAACACCACCTTCTTGACTTAATTGTAACATAAATAACTGTGTTATTTCAATATGAAGTTATGTACAAAAAGCAGCTTTTGAATATCGTCGGCATCTATATTTTTCATTTGGAGTACAAAAGGCGAAAATCAACACTAAATACAACAAACAGCAAAACCCCGCAGTCATTGCAACTACAGGGCTTCTTTCTTGGTGGACGCTGAGGAACTCGAATCCCCGACCTTCCGCACGTCAAGCGGAAGCTCTACCAGCTGAGCTAAGCGTCCAAGTCAACGCAGAGGGATTATACCACACACCTTCCTCTTGCTGCAAGAAGATTTTATTGCCTCCATACCAAGACTTCACGCGTCTTACGTTCCTTCATTTGCTGTACTTATAAATATATCAACAGTAGCAATAACCTCTTTCAGCTTTCCGCACAGCAGGTTTTCGCCAATTTCATCCAGGAGGTCGCTTATTGCTCCGGGCCATGCTTTAGGCTTCAGCTCATTAAACGCATTCTCCGCTTCACTCATGTCATAGCTCTCACATGCATGTTTGATTGCATTAAGTTTTTCCAGCAGTAATTCTGTGTCATAGTCGGTAACTTCGACAGGCTCGCTTTTTTCCTTTGGTTTATACTTGATAACCAGCATCCGGAGCGTATCAATGAACGACGGGGTTTCAGACAGAATTACAGTTCTATCTTTGTCATAACCTGCCTGCTCCAGTTTATACGCAATAGTAGAAAGGTCTGTCTCTCCGATATTTGCAAGCGCGCCCTTAATACCGTGTACGGTGATGGTATATAACTCAACTTCCGCATCCGGGTCGGAATTTATCTCTTGATAGAGCTTTTCAAGAACGACAATAGAGCTTTCAAAGTTCCTCACTACCGTTTTTGCTAAGCCCGCGTCCGAAAGCGGATTATTAATAGTTCTTGTTTGCAAATTTGCCGTTTGACGTCTTGCCGCTTCAATTACCTCCTGCGGTTGTTTATCCCGCACAAAACGGTTCAACAGGATGCTTAATTCCCGCATATCTATGGGTTTTGATATGTAGCCGTCAAATCCGTTTTCCATAAACATATCCGCTGATCCTGCGACGGCATTAGCGGTTAACGCCACAATCGGATATGTATACCCCATTTCACGGATTTTTCTTGTCGCTTCCACTCCATTCATTTTAGGCATCATATAATCCATGAACACAACACTGTACTCGCTGCCATGCTTGATTTTATTGACTGCTTCAATACCGCTTGTCGCTGTTTCGATTTTTAAGCCGTAGGGCAGCATCATACCTTTAGCAATATAAAGATTAGTGTCAACATCATCCACAATTAAAACGCTGCCGTAAGGCATATATTCATGAACGATCTGTCTCTTGATCAGCTTCGTTTTGTTTGCGAAATTTTCACTGCGCATTTTATCAGCTAAATCCGCTCCGCACACCTCAGTGCCAACACATTTCTGCGGGAGGTGAACCGTAAATACCGAACCCTTGCCCGGTTCACTCTCGACATGGATTATCCCCCCCATTGCTTCGACAAGCTGGTATGTAATATTCATACCCAAGCCTGTGCCGACGATTGTGCGGTTACTTTCCAGATTAAACCGCTCGTAAGCATCAAAGACCTTGCTGACTTGCTCCGCGGTCATGCCCTGCCCTGTATCTCTAACGACCAGGACAAGAGTGCAATCTTTTTCTGATTCGATAATCGCCGAAACCGAAAACTCCACTTCACCTTCATCGGTATATTTAAATGCGTTGGACAAAATATTATTTATTATCTGTTTGATACGCATTTCATCACCAAATAAATGGAGCGGCGTATTCTCATCTATCTTCAAGTTAAAATCAAGAGTCCTGCTCTCATACCTCAGAAGATTAAGATGAACCGTATCGTATATGATACTTGGGATATCATATTTAGCATTCAAAATTTCCAGCTTTCCGGATTCGATTTTAGACAGGTCAAGTACATCGTTAATAATACTGAGTAATAAGTGTCCCGAACTATAGATAGTGTTAAATGCTTCCTGTGCGTCCGGTAAATTAGTATTCTTTTGCAGTTGAATCTCCGCAGCACCGATAACTGCGTTCATAGGTGTGCGTATTTCATGACTCATGTGGGCAAGAAACTCACTCTTTGTCCTGTTTGCGTCTTCAGCCTGCTGCCGAAGTCTCTCTGTATTTGCCAAAGTGATTTTTTCTTCGGATATGTCCATTATCGTGCCTAAAGTGTGAGCAGGGATACCGTTTTCATCTCGAATGGACTCTCCGGTAGCGCGGATGTAGACATACTCTCCGTTTTTTTTCCTCGCCTGATATTCGGCGAAAAAAGGCGTATTTCCCGTTAAATCCATTATGTGCCTTGTAAGAGCATCCGCTACCATTTTAATATCATCGGGATGCAGACAGTTAATAAAGCTGCTCATTACATTGGGGAAATCATCTTTATCGGCATAGCCGAGAATTTCCCGGAACGCATATGAGTACATGATGATATTTTCTGCGTTCAGAGGGTCATCCCATATTGTCTCCATCTCCCATAAGCCGATTCTCGCAGCTTTGTTGATCAAAGCGATTTTTGCGAGTTGCAACTCATTTCTTGCAATTGCGTTTTTCGTTTCGGTTAAATCAAATGCGGCGTTCACAAAACGTATGGGATTTCCGTAATGATCCCGAATAGCCTTTCCTACGGTTCGGAACCAGGCATATTCGCCGTTTTTCTTTCTAAGCCGCTGTTCTATATCAAAGGGGGTGTTACCGGTTTTGTCAAGCAAATGATCCGAAAAAGCACGGAACGCCGCTTCCCTATCGTCGGGATGAACGAGACCAATCCTGCTGTCACCGAGATTGTTCGGAGTTTTCTCATCATCGGCAAATCCAAGCAGTTTTTTGTATTCATAAGAGTATTCGATGTGGTTATTCGGACTGAGAGGATCTTTTGGATCGAGTTCCATGTTGACCATACCGATTTTTGCTGTTTCTATTATTAAGTTCAATTTAGCAAGCTGAAGCTCTCTGTAAATTAGAATGTTTTTAGTTTCTCCTATATCCATCAATGCGCCTGAAATACGAATAGCATTGCCGTCGTTGTCGCGTATTGCTTCACCGCAAGCACGAAAGTATGTGTATTCTCCGTTTTTCTTCAGCATTCTGTATTCAACATCATACGGCGTTTTGCCTGTCTTATCAGTTATATGTCTGATAACATCCTCGATCGCTTTATCTCTATCATCATAGTGCAGATGATTACGCCATGTATCGAATGTGTTCGGAAACTCTGCTTCGCTCGTGTACCCAAGCATTCTTCTTAATTCGTCCGTAAACATAAGGGTGTTATCCGGATGCAAGAAATCATTATCAATGATTTCAACATCATATAAGCCGGCTTTTGTTGCCCTAACCACCGCATTTAATTTTATCAGTTGATGTTGGGTTTCTTCATCCGCGTCAAGGAGCTTTTGTACCATTTGCTTCTGCTCGCGCATGTCATAAATATAGCCAAGCCCCACATACTTGTTTCCCCGTCTTATTCGCGACATTGTGAGGTCGACGGGAAAATGAGTGCCATCAGGCAGACAGTGCACCCACTCAAGTTTTACCGTTTCGCCTTTCATAACTCTTTGAATGACTTCCATTGCTTTTTCACGGGAGTTTGAGCCGTCCGGTTGAAATTCGGGAGAATGTGAAGCGCTACCGAAAAATGTGGAATAAAATTCCTTTGTAACGCCGTACAGATTAAGAACAGCTTCATTACAATCAATGAATTTGAAGTTTTCATCAAATATTGTTAATCCGATTGGTGCATGCCTAAACAAGGCTGACGTGGTAGTCTGAGCGGCTTCCAGAGCAACACGGGCACTATCCGCAACGCTCTTTTGCTCCTCCGCCACAGCTCTTTTGTAATGAAGACGCACAAGAATAGTGCTTACCACCACAGCCAATAGAAGTCCGATTATAATCAAAAACCACTGCATATCCCGGAGATTCGCATAATAACTGTCTATCTGCGTTGCAAGACCCAGATACCAACCATTCATAACCGGTATGCCGGTTACAACAATAACATCATTATTAAAATTTGTAAGCCGGTGTTCATTAATCGGCAATCCCTGTCTTATCTCGTCTGACAAATCAGCAAAACCGCTATTTATGTCATTAATTGAAGTCCCGACAAGCTCTCTTTCGGGATGAGCCATAATAATGAGGTTTCTGTCAAAAAGCACCCAATAATTTATATCGTCATCAAATCTGCCATAAACAACATCATATATCCTGTCCAACAGAACATCCAGAGTCACTATCGCCATGCGGGTTCCGTCTTCATCTAATAGAGCGCGGGCGAATGAAATTACTGATTCATTCAAACGAACGTTCATATACGGGTCTGTAATCGTTATATTACCGCCTGCTTCGACTGCAGCAATATACCAGGGACGCTCCGACGGTGTCCAGCCCGGCGAATCAGTCCAGCCGGTATCCGGTGCATCTACGTCGAATACTTCACCGTCAAAGATATCAAATATCGCAAAAATACTGACAAATCCTGTCAAATGAGCTCCATCACGCCCGTATTCCACAACATTTGTAATGTAAGCTGTAACAGTATCATAATCTTCACCATTGATGAGCATGTTGCGTATATTGTCGGTAACAAAACCCAGCATCGTTTCAAGTTCTCTCATATCGGAATCGAGCCGTGTTTTAATGTTTGTAAGAGTATCTTCTGTTTCACGCCTTAAATGACCGCGTTCAATGTTACCGGCGAACAAAGAACTTGCTGCAATCATCACTCCGAATGCCAAAAACACAAATAGTATCTGCATGTAAGGCAAACGCTCCGAAAAAACCTTTCGTAAGAAAGTTCGAATTACTGACATAAGGCTACCTCTTCATATAAGTCGCTGATTTCAAGAAAGACATCTATAATTTTCGGGTCAAATTGTGTGCCGCGTCCGCTTCTGATTATATCAACTGCTTCCTCATGTGTGAACGCTGCTTTATAAGGTCTTTCCGATACAAGCGCATCGTACACATCAGCTATTGCCATTATGCGCCCATGCAAGGGAATGTCCAAACCCTTCAGCCCGCGGGGATAACCCGTACCATCCCATTTTTCGTGATGATAGCCCGCGAATAACTTTGCACTGTACAGAAAATCCTCATCACCTGTTTCGCGGATAATTCCGTCGATTATTCTTTCACCTTCGGAAGTATGGGTTTTAATGAGAGAGAATTCATCATCGGTCAGTTTTTCAAGCTTGTTCAGAATCAAATCCGAAACTGCAACCTTTCCTAAGTCGTGCAGACGCGCCGCAGTTATGGTAAGGTCAATATCCCAGAATTTTAATTCATCTAAATAAAGCTTTTTTTCAATCATCTTGTCTAACAAGATTTTTAAGTATGTAGCTGTACGTTCTATATGATTACCCGTCAACTGGTCGCGGTGTTCCACCATATTCGCGAGCACTGATGTCATGCTTTTTTGCAATCTCAGCAGCTTTTCCGTCCGTTTCTGTATAATGCTTTCCATATGTAACTGCGCTTTAATGCGGTTTAACAGTACCGGTCCGGAAAACGGTTTAGAAATAAAGTCTACAACGCCCATCTCAAATCCGAGAGCTTCTGTATCGGCATCGCTTTTGCTTGTTAGGAAAATAACGGGAATCTTGGTATGCCGCTTATCATCCCTTAACCGTTTTAATGCACCAAAGCCGTCAAGCTCCGGCATCATTATGTCCAATAAGATCAGGTCAGGTGTCACATTATCCAGGAACTCGAACATAAGGGTCGCGGACGAAAGAGTAATTACCTTATATTCATCTGACAAAACTTCTTTCGCTGTGTGAAGGTTAATTGTGTTATCATCTACTATAAAAATCGTTTTTACACTACTACTATTCATACTACTCTTTTACTACTCCTCGTCTTCAATTTGTACGAGCTGTAAGCTCTAGCCGGGTTTTTCCACTTATACTTTTAAACATATTCAAAGCAATATCTATTCCTTCCGTTGCGTTTTGCTTTATATAGCATTTTGTCCGCCATCTCAATGAAGTCATCAGCGGTGTGTCTGCGCTCCACATTTCCTGTCGTAATCCCGATGGAAAACGTAACGTGCTTTGCCGCAGCGTTAGTTTTGTGCGGTATACTGGCTTTTTGTATGTTTTTAATCATCCTCTCCGCAACGGTACGGGCGCCGGTTTCGTCGACACCGGGCATAACGACTGCAAACTCCTCACCGCCGTAACGTGCGACAAAATCATCGGGTCGGAGTATGCTTGCCGAAAGAATAGCGGCAACGGTTTTTAAGCAATCATCACCTGCGATATGCCCGTATGTATCATTATATTGTTTAAAGGAATCAATATCTACCATCATTAAGCTGAGCAAACCGCCTGTACGCGACGCGGTCTTTATCGCACGAACTATTGCTTCATCAAAGTAACGCCTGTTATACAAGCCTGTCAGTCCGTCAAAATATAACTGTTCATTTTCAGTTTCGAGTTGTAATATCTCGCGTTCCATTTCGTTGCGGGCGATGGCTCCGGCACACAAGTGAGCTGCCGATTGCAATAGATCAATACAGTTCTCTTCAATATACCGGTAATTTGTGTGGTCTTCCAAAGAGACGGCACCCCAACGTTTACCGCGCATAAATATCGGCACAATAAATACAGACTTTATTCCAAATGTTCTCAGAAAGTCCGCTTCATCACCCGGCAAATCCATTGTATTGGCATTGATACATTCGTCCGTGCTCAATATTTCAATCCATCGTTTTATGGCAGGGTTATCCGGCAGTACCCGCATATCCTCGTCGAGTGGTACTGTCTTACCCTTCCAGAGATAAATCTGCCCGAACCGTTCATTATCTTTTAAAATACGGTAAACCGCAACACGGTCTATACCGGCTACTTCACAAACCGGCTTTAATCCCCTGCTCATGACATTGATAAATACATCATCTTCATGGCTGAGAAGAATTTCCGCCATTTTATTGGTCGCTGTCAGCATCGCTTCACGCTGTTGCAGTGCTTCATGTGCTTGTAACCGCTCGGCTTCGTGGTTCTTTCTTTCAGTAATATCAACCAGAGAGCCGCAAGCACGGAGCGGTGTGCCGTCCTTTGCGCGTAATGTTTCACATGATGCGGAATAATAAGCGTATTCTCCTGTTTTCTTGAGTAAGCGGTATTCTTCATGAAAAGGTGTGTTGCCGGTTTTGTCATACAAATGTGCCACGAAAGCGTCAAATGTTTTCCCCGCATCGTCAGGGTGCAGTTTGTCAGCCCAACTGGATAATATATTCGGGAAATCAACTTCATCGGTATATCCTATTAAATGTCTGAACTGATCTGAGTATATATTCACATTATTCGGGTTGAACGGGTCAACCTCTTGGATTACCAAATCCCATAAACCTATGTGTTCCGACGTAACCATCAGATCCAGCTTGGTAAGTTGAATTTCATTTTTTTCATTCGTTTCAAGAAGTTCTCTTATCAATCGCTCTTGCTCACGCAAGTCGTGCGTATAACCGAGAACGACGTCATCATCACCGTATCTTGCACGGACAAGAGTTACTTCGGCGGGGATCATAGTTTTTCCGTCAGGTGATTGGTGCATCCAATCAAAAACGATACGACCTTCCCTGAAAGCCTTGTTTACGAGCATAACTGCTTTTATATCCGAACGTTGACCATCAGGCTGGAACTCGGGAGAACAGTATTGAATAAACTTCTCCTTGTACTCATCCTTGTCTTTGAAGCCATAAAGCCGCAGCCCTGCTTCGTTACAGTCTATGGTGTTAAGGTTTCTATCCCATATCTGTGTACATAACGGTGATGTATCAAGCATCAGCATCATGCGTTCTTTTGACTTTTTATCTTTAATAAATAAATCATGACGTTCTATCGCGCTTGCTATCATCAAGCTTAATGATTGCAACAGAGATAACTCATCTTCGGTAAAATACCGTTCTTTTAAACAATCATCAACACTGATAAGACCCCATAATTGCTCATCCAAAAATATCGGGATGAGAACAACGGACTTAACATCAAATTCTATAAAATACTCTTGTTCCTCAATTGAAAGCTTTGAAAGCGGACCTCCGACGTACTCATTACGCAGAAATTTCGTCTTCCATTCTGACATTTTAACGAATGGAGTAATCAAACCCATCGGTACTTCGTTTTTCGTTTTACCTTCTTCGCTTAACCATTGATATTCATGGGTAAACTGCGCTTCACCGTTTAATATGTGCATCCGCCATATATGAACGCGATCGGCATCGATTGAGTTTCCGATGAATTCCATGCTTGTCATTATCGGTATTCTTATGTTTTCCTCGATATTTAAATCAAGCAGAATTGCAGCAACTTTGTTGATCGATGTCAACAGTTTGTTGCTTCTCTCAAGTGTTTCTTGTATTTGTTTAACATCGGAAATATCAATGCAGAGCTGAATATGTACTTTTTTTCCGGTCGGCCAATCAATGTACCTGTCTGAATTGCGATAGTGGCATCCCGTCAACGTGTTCAGTTCTTCCCACACAACCTCGGAATCAGGCTCTTTGTCGAGTTTGTGGCATGGACACCAATCACATCGTTTACTTATTCCTTGATTTAATACCTCATAACAGTGTCGGCCTATTACGTCACCTTCGATACCGAAATGTTGTTTCATGTAATCGTTAATAAACAGTATTTTATCTGTTTCCAGCTCGGTAACGTATATCATTGCGCTGATGCCGTTTAGGATACTTGTCAGCATATCCTGTTTTTGATTTGCGGAATTTTTCATTTTTTTTGTATCTTTCTTTAGCAATGCAAATCTTGCTTTTGCCGGTGACTAAAAACCTACTGTAGTAAACCTCAATATTATACCAGTATTGTCTGTTTTTTACAATCACAAAATAAAGCTGCTTTTAACTCTTTTTATTGGCTTTTTTTCTATAGAGAAAATACTGATTATTGATAAGATGTTCTTTTAAAACCACAAACTCCACTACTCCGCCGCCTTGAAGTTATACAGCGGTTTTATTGTATCCGTGATTTCCGCAGTGTCCCCTATATTGGCGATAATTTCTTCCATTGGTTTGTAAGCAGACGGGGCTTCGTCCAAAGTGCTTTTATTTATTGTTGTGGAGTAGATACCCTTCATGGATTTTTCGTATTGCGACATTGTAATGCTTTGTTTTGCAACATTGCGGCTCATTATGCGTCCTGCTCCGTGGGGTGCTGAATAGTTCCAGTCTTCGTTGCCTTTGCCTATACAAACAAGGCTGCCGTCACGCATGTTCATCGGTATCAAGATACGCTCGCCTTTTCTTGCGGAAATTGCTCCTTTACGCAACATCATCATTTCCAAGTCGATATAATTATGAACTGTCGTAAACTGCTCTACAACCTTAAGCTTTACCCGTTTCTCAAGTTCTCTGATAATTGCCTTCCGGTTTAAATCAGCATAACGCTGAACTATACCCATATCATGCAAATAATCGTCAAAAAACGAGCCCTCAAGATATGCTAGCACCCTGTCAGCACCTTTACCCTTTCGTCCCAGACTATCTGCAGCAATATTTTGATAAAGCTCGCATACCTGCTTGCCCAGATTCCGGCTGCCCGAATGAATAACGAGGTGTAGTTGTCCGGCATCGCTTTTGCCAAGCTCAATAAAATGGTTACCGCCGCCCAAGCTTCCTATTGATAAAATTGCGCGTCTCAAATCGACATGTTTTGCACACCGAAGTGTATTTAAATCTATTTCCTCCGTAAAATGATGCGGTGTCTTACGAATATTAAACCCTGCGGGAATGTAGTTATGTATGGCTTTATCAAGCTGCTCAAGTTCAATGCGCTTATCCTTGAGTACAGCCGTTTCCATACCGCAGCCGATATCGACACCGACAAGGTTCGGTACGATTTTATCAGTAATCGTCATAGTCGTGCCTATCGTGCAACCCATACCCATGTGTGCATCAGGCATGACCCGTATTTTACTACCTTTAACAAACTCCTGATTAAGCAAATGCTCTATCTGCGTCACAGCACTTTGCTCAACATTATTAGTAAACACTTTAGCGGTGTTGTATTTGCCTTTAAGTTCAATCATTTTTTTCCTATCCTTCAACATCGTCAATTAGTCCCGATAAATCTCCCTGCCCCTTGAAGCGCAGGACATTTACCATAAAAATGTTGAGTTTATTTACAATATTCGGCGGCAGGATATTGCCGTCCACCTCTACGGAAAGCGCGGGGAAGTTTCGTTCTCGTGCCCAAGGTGTGTAGATACCTTCAATAACTCTTCCTATCAGGCAAGCAAACGGACCTATGTTAACAACGCCCGAATAGCCTGTCTCCATAGCGGCTGCCGCACCGCCGGTTGATACTGAAATTTCCGACTGGAGTTCAAGGTTTACAAAGTTCTCTTGTGAATATCTCATGATTTCCCGCATATCATGAGGAGCTTCCGGAATCAAGCCGGTCGGTACTAAAATTGATAAAACCTTTTTCTCAACCGAGTGCTTCCACCACATTTCAAGCCTAAGCTTTTTCAAAGCAACCCAGGGTTTTGAAAAAACCCTTGTTCCTCTCTTTCGCAGTTTTAAACGTTTCGTCAAGTCATACTCACGTACAAAATCAAGATAGTGTATCCATTCAGATATACCTGCCACTTTAACAACGATGCCACGCTCGCTCATTAGCTCTGTCAACTCCCCGACCGCGAAATCGTCGCGGCGTACATATATCTCACCAACTACAATAACCTTCGGGCAATCAATAACCTTCATCTTGAGCGGTATCTTGCTGACATCAGAGGCGACGTTTTTTAATTCCTTAAAAACATCCTTAGGTCTGTGTTCAACAACATCAATCAGCTTATTCCAGGATTTTTCAAACACTGCTATTGCTGTCTTACTGTCAACAGCCGTTGTCAGCAATGCGTTTTGAATATCTTTAAGATAATCGGACAATACAATGCCCTTCCACATTTCTTTAGAAAAGCCTCCGCCTAGCTCACTATACGAGTTATCCGCTGAAAGAATAAACACCACGACATTTTCGATTCGTAAGTCCCTGAACAGGTTTTCATAATAGACATAATACTGACCTGTTCTGCAAGGTCCGGTTGTAATTGGCACAAAGAGCAGGTACAACTCATCTTTGCGGTATTTGTCACTCCATAAAAACTCTAAAGCCGAACCCAGCACCAAATGACTGGGTACACATTCCTTACCTGACGAATGCGCACGTGCAACCATTACGGTCTTACTTGTAGCAACCGGCAGCACCTCAGTACCTATCTTCTGGCTCCTGAGTGTAGCACCGATATATTTCGTAGAAATATCTCCCATATTTGACAGAAGTACCTTTACCCGCTTATTGCTTTGAATCGGAACTTTTTCACCCGTCTTTACATTATCCGCACGTAAATCAAACGAACCGTCAGGCTTCTTCTCGCTGACAAAACGCCAACCGTTATCAAAGCGTTCGCTTTCAATATCAGCTTTTTTGTCTCTGTACCCGTCAATAACATCAAGGAATGCCTCAACTCTTGTATCAATACCTGCATCGGCGGAATGAGTATCAAGCTCAAGTACCATAAATGGTTTTTGACCCATTATCCACTTGATGTAATGAAGGATAAAAGAATCGGGAGCGCAGGAAAAGTTAGTAATGTATGTAAGGAATATATTGTCTTCTTTTTTTAACAGCTTCGCGGATTTGACATCCTCCTGCCCGTAATACCAATACATATTCGGAAAAATCACTTCGTTTTCAAAAGGCAAAATATCAAACGGGATGATAGAGTACCCCCTGGTCGTAAACTTTTTTGGTATACCCATGTTCGCTTCGGGAGTAAACGCATTATACGCTCTACCTAAAAGCGCAATAACAGGTCTGTTTGCTTTTCTTGCTTCCTCTAAAGCTTCCTCACCAAGCCTCTTCGCCGCTTTGAAGTATTCATTTTGCTTCGCTAACGCCTTACTGAACGCTGCTTCAACTTCAATACTGTCGATACCTAGCTTTTCACTCATTGTTTTAAAAAGCTCCAGAGCTTTATCCAGACCGTATTTAAAACTTACCACAAGCGGTAACCATTTATCCTCGTCAACATCCGGAAAAGCTTTTTTGATATAGTATGGCAAGCTTTGGGTTAATGGACAGAAGTTTGCATGCACATCCTCTTCATAACTCGGCATATCTCTGAAATGCGGCAGCAGTATAAAGTCCGCACCTTTATCAAGACAATCCTGCACAGCCCCATGCGCAATTTCCGCAGGAAAACAATAAGCAGCTTCCGCTCTGGCTACACCCTCATGAGGGACCTCCGATGATAAAAACGTTTTTATACCTAACTCATAGAAAAACCACGAGTATAACGGATAAAGGGTGTGTACGGAAAGCGACCTCGGTATACCGACAATGTAATCACGTTTAACATTAACTCTATGATGTTCATTGCTCACTTCCGCTAACTCCGAATCACCATTCTCTCTATGAGCTTCACTTCTCGCCTCACCTAACTCCGGTGCACCATACTCCTCAAAAAGCAGCTTCGACCGCTTTTCGACATAGTCAAATACCGGCACATCCTTTACAACCTTGCGGATATTCGCATATTTATTACATCTGCCGCCGAACATAATTTTCCGGTCTTCCAGCTTCAGAACTTGAATCGGGCATAGATTCTCGCAAGCTTCGCACTTAAAAACACGCTCATAACCAATTTCTCTATTCAGTACATCATCTATGTTAAAACACATCTCATCAAGTAAACCATCATGGTTTTTTCGCTTTGCAAGAAGCGCAACACCAAAGCAGCCCATAAGCTCAGGCGAAGGCGGGACTAATATTTCTTTATTAAGCAGCATAGCAAACGCTGGTGGAACAGCAGGGTTTTTAGCAACTCCGCCTTGCAGGAAAACCTTGCCGCCGATTGTACGGTTTCCAACAACACGGTTGATATAATTTGCGGCAATGGAACAAACAATACCTGCCGTTATATCCTCACGGCTTGCACCTTGTGCGATTGCTTTTCTGATATCGCTGTTAATAAACGCCGAACAATGCTCACCGAATTTTAACGGAGCATCAGCTTTGAGCGCAATCGGACCGATATCTCTATCACTATATATTGATAGGTCACCGGCTGCACTTTCTTCAAGAAACGAACCTGTACCGGCAGAGCAAGCCTCATTCATTGCATAATCTATCGGTACACCGTTTTTTAAAAGAACATACTTTGCATCCTGACCGCCGACTTCAAATATGGTTTCAACATCGGGAGCATAGTAAGTAGTACCCACCGCATGCGCGATTATTTCATTGTAAACACCTCGGGTTTCAAGAAAAACGCCTAGAATCTCACGGCTCGAACCCGTTGTAGCAACTAAACGAATATCAATTTCTCTTGTACCGGTATTGTTTTCAATTTTCTCTTGTATAACCCGCAAACACTCTTTCAGAGCTTTAACAGGATCTCCGTGAGTTCTCCCGTAATGACTTGCAACAACCTCGTCAGTATCAATATCAACTAGACAAACTTTTGTAGTCGTTGAACCGCCGTCTACACCAAGAATGTACTTTGCTCCGGCACGTATTTTTCCGTCAGGCTTTTCAAAAATACGAACCTTCGATTCCCAATCCCGTAAACTACCCAGTGTCTCAAAACGCACTTCGCCCGGTCTTATAAGCTCTCCGGACTGCGGTAAGCTGCTGCCGAACTCCATAGCGAGTATCGAAGCACCCAATGCTTCAAACACCGGAGCTTCTTTAGGTATGATAAACTCAATTTCCGGTGCTCTTTCATTGATAAATCTAACTATATGCCTGTTATTTGTAATGCCGCCTGTCAGAACCACACGCCCTGATGTTATCTTGGCACGATTAAGAAAGTCAATTACCTTAACAGCCATTACATGAGATAACGAAAATACTATATCCTGCTTTGTAGCTTCTCGCTTGTTCAGCTTATGGGTACAATCGCTTTTCATAAACACGCTGCAGCGTGTTGAAATAGGATACACCTTCGCAGTATCAGGAATATCATCGATGTCTTCAAGCTTCATATCCATACGCGCAAGCTGTTGCTTAAGGAATTCACCCGTACCGGAAGCGCACTTATTCCCGGAAAAATTGTTCACGATTTTGCCTTTTTCCAAAGTGTAGACAATGAGGTCTTCCCCACCCATGCTGACAACTGCATCGGCATCGATTTTTAAGCTTTTAAGAGCTGCCTCAACGCAGAGCGGCTCTAACGTTCCTGCCACATTGAACATTGAACGCCCTTCATTGCCGGTAATCAGAGACCTGACACCGGCAGGGATATTACCTTCCTTTAAAAGCTTCTTTGCGGCAGTTCCGAAATCCCCTTCATGAATAGCTGTTCCGCACCAACTTACCGACCCGTCCTCTGCCAAAACCATCTTAAGGCTTGTTGAACCAATATTAATTCCTAACGTCTGCATTACTTACCTCTGAATAACATGAATAATTGAATCCTCGTCATTGCGAGCTCGGAGGCCGCAATGACGATATCTATTAAGGAAACAGGAAGTCCTTTAATTTCTTACTTCTGCTCGGATGGCGCAGTTTTCTGAGAGCTTTCGCTTCAATCTGGCGAATGCGCTCCCTCGTAACACTAAACTCTCTCCCCACCTCTTCAAGGGTGCGGGTGCGGCCGTCTTCAATTCCAAATCTTAATCTCAGCACCTTTTCTTCACGCGGAGTCAATGTACCCAGAACATCGGATAACTGCTCTTTAAGCAAAGTAAACGACGCTGCCTCCGCAGGTTCCGATGCATCCTCGTCCGGGATAAAATCACCGAGATGACTATCCTCTTCCTCACCTATCGGAGTTTCCAACGAAACAGGCTCCTGCGCTATCTTAAGAATTTCACGAACCTTCTCTACAGGCATACCCATGTCATCCGCAATTTCTTCCGGTGTCGGATCATGCCCCAGCTCCTGTAAAAGCTGACGGGAAATACGCATAACCTTGTTTATAGTCTCTACCATATGAACAGGAATTCTAATTGTTCGCGCCTGGTCTGCTATTGCGCGTGTTATAGCCTGACGTATCCACCATGTGGCATAGGTTGAGAACTTGTAACCTTTTGTATAGTCAAATTTCTCAACAGCCTTAATCAGACCCAGATTGCCTTCTTGAATTAAATCCAGAAAAAGCATACCGCGCCCTACATAACGCTTTGCAATACTGACAACCAATCTGAGATTGGCTTCCGCCATCTGCTGCTTTGCCTCTTCATCACCCTCTGTCATTTTCATGGCAAGTTCTATTTCTTCCTCTGTTGTCAGAAGATTAACTTTGCCGATTTCTTTTAAGTACATACGGACGGGATCGTCGATATTGAAGTTGTCAACCAGTGTATCAGGGTCGATTACTTCATCTTCGGCAAGAGTTTCTATCTCTTGCAGCTCTTCTATTTCGGGAGCATCATCAATATCGGTAAGCACCAACGCTTGCTCCTCGTTCTCTGTTGTATCGATACTAAAATTTTCAAGTGTGTCATAGAACTTGTCGATTTGATCTTGCTCAAGATTCATGTCTTCGAGTACATCGAGAAGCTCCTTGGAGCTTAAATTACCCCGCTTCTTCCCTTCTTCAAGCAAAGCATTTAAGCGTTCTTCATTATACTGCTCCTGAGATTTATCCGGGAACACTTCAAGGTTCTCTTCCTCCATAGCAGTATCATCCAGTTCATCGTGAATATCTGTCATCATTTATCCTCATTCCTCGCTGTCTATTTATTTTCTTTTGCTCTTTTAATTTCCAGTAATATATCATTATCCGGGTTTTGCTGTTTTAATCTTTCTGCTCGTATTTTCTCGATGTACTCCCGTATAATTCTCTCTCCGTGTGGTAATGACTCCGGTTTTTGTAAAATTACAGTCAATTGCGAAGCTTCATTTGATTCAAGCTCTGAAAGAAGCAGTGCTTCACTTACTTCTCTTGCTCCGGACAAACGCCGTTCAATAATCTCGAAAACTTTTGCCAGAAAGTCGGACGTAAACTCCTCTTTGGAGAAACGCATGTCACTTGCTACCCTCATCAATATCGGATCAAGAACGAGCAATCTTACGACACCTTCCTCGGCGACCGCTGACAAATCGTTTGTATATCTTAACTCCCGGCTCGCAGGTTGAAGTTTTATTCTCGGGCGGGCTGTTTCTTTTTCAAAGTCTTTTTTTTCACGACCTTTCTTTCTTTCCAGCTTCTTGATGACTTCGTTTTTTACCGCCTCAATTGAAACTCCGGCTGCTTTTGCCACATTTACTCCGTATATCTCTCTTTCCGGTTCGCTTTTTATTTCGGATAACAAGTTCGTAGCTGATGAAAGATATGATAACCGCCCTTCATCTGTACTCATATCGCAAGTACCCATAATAGTAAGCAAACGGTATTCCATTTGATTATCACTGCGCTGAAGAAGAATTTTAAAGGCATCCGCACCGTGTTTTCGAATAAACTCATCCGGATCACCTGACTTACCAAGGTTTACGACCTTTATTTCTTTACCTGTCTTTTCCAGTATGGATAAAGCGCGAAGTGTTGCTTTTTGCCCCATTTCGTCAGAGTCGAAAACGACCACGATTTTCCCGGTATATTGCGCGAGCAGCCTTGATTGCTCTGATGTGAGAGCAGTGCCGAGAGGCGCGACAGCACAGTCAAAACCTGCTTGATGGAGCATTACTACGTCAATATTCCCCTCTACGAGGATTAAGAACCCTGCTTTTGTTTTTTTTGCAAGGTTTAACCCGAACAGGTTTCTGCTTTTTGTGAATACGGGGGTATCGGGCGAATTTAAGTATTTGTAATCCTTTTCCGCATCGAGACGCCTGCCTGAAAAACCAATTACGTTACCTCTGATGTCAATTATGGGAAACATGAGTCTGTTTCTAAAGAAATCGTAGGCACCGCCGCCTTGTTTTCCGGGTCTGGCAAGACCGGCATCAAATAATTCCTGCTTTGCATATCCTTTGATTATCATTTCATCAAGCAGTGAACTCCAGTTGTCCGTTGCTACTCCTATACCGAACTTAGTAACGCCGGCTTTCGATATTCCTCTTGATGCAAGGTATTCTCTGGCAACCTCTCCCGGCGGGGTTTTCAGCATAGAAAGAAAGTGCCTCGCCGCTTCACGGTTGAGATCCAGTAACCGTTTACGGCGGTTTATCAGTTCTGCTTGTCCTTCTTCTTCCGGGACAGTCATGCCGGCGCGTCTTGCAAGCACATCTACTGCGTCACGAAACGGTAGATTTTCTATCTCTCTTATAAATCCAATCGCGCCGCCGCCTTTACCGCAGCCGAAACAGTGGTAAATCTGTTTCTCGGAGTTTACGGTAAACGAAGGTGTTTTCTCACTGTGAAAAGGGCAGAGACCAAACATATTATTGCCGCTTTTCTTAGTAAGGCGAACATACCCTCCGACAATCTCCGTAATATCCGTCCTGCTGATAAGCTCATCAAGAAAACTATCGGGTATAGGCATTTGTGCCTCCTAACGTACCTGCCATGCTTCCGGGATAAAAAGCATTTCATATACATGCACTGCGTATTTATCTGTCATACCTGACACGTAATCGCTGACGGCTCTTTGTAACCCGTCCTGTTCGGCAATCCGTCTGTAATCTTCGGGTAACTCACCGGGTGATTGAAAATAAAACCGGAACAGTTCACTTACGATGCCGTAAACCTTACTTTCTTCGCGTTTTGCTTTCATATTCAGGTAAACGTTTTCATACATAAAGCTGCGGAAATTATTAAGCACCTCCGTAAGAGGCGAACTAAGCGTGATTTCACCGCACTTCTCGCTCTCTTCAATCATATCGAGCACAAGGGTGTTAACTCTTTCACTATGCTTCGCGCCCAGAAAGCGGATAACCTCTGCCGGTATGTCTGCTTCATTTAATATTCCGGCTCTTAATGCGTCATCCAAATCATGATTGACATAAGCGATTCTGTCTGCGATTCTTACAACATTACCCTCGAACGTTTTTGGCTTTATATCACCTGTGTGGCACAAAATACCGTCTCTTGTTTCATAAGTGAGATTCAAACCATCGCCGCTTCGTTCAATTTGCTCAACAATCCTAAGCCCTTGCTCATTATGTTTGAATCCTCCCTCGTCTTTAAGGATTTCGTCAAGTGCCCGTTCCCCTGCATGCCCGAAAGGCGTGTGTCCAAAATCGTGCGCAAAAGCTATTGCTTCGGTCAAATCCTCGTTTAGCTTTAATCCCCTGGAAATGGTTCTGCTGATGCGGGATACCTCCAAAGTATGTGTAAGCCTTGTTCTGTAATGATCTCCCTCCGGTCGTAGAAAAACCTGTGTTTTATCCTTTAAACGACGGAAGGTGTTGCAGTACATTATCCTGTCAACATCACGTTGATAACAGGTTCTGATATCACACTCCGGTTCGCTACGCTGACGCCCCTTTGAGCGTGATGAAAAAGACGCTCCCGGCGACAGCATTTGCCCCTCAAGCGCTTCTCGAACTTCTCTTGGGTTTCTTTTCATGCAGTGTTCTCCGACAATAGTTTTCCCTATTATACCTATACTGCGGAAAAATAAAAAACCCTTTATATTTTTGAGAATATTTATAGATTCCTGAATCTAACCGGTTTCGGGCGCATTTTTATCCCCGAGACTATTCCCATTGCTGCAAAGCATGTAACTATTGACGAACCCCCGTAACTGAAAAACGGCAGCGTAACACCGATAACCGGCAATATTCCAAGTGCCATACCTAAATTCATAAAGGTCTGTATAAAAATCATACTTGCACATCCGATACATACGAGCATACCGAGAGGATTATTTGATTTAAGCCCGATAATTACGCATCTGACAATTATTGCCACTAAAAGTGCAATTAAGATCATGCAGCCGATGAAGCCAAGTTCTTCACCCGCAGCAGATAAAACAAAGTCCGTATGCTGTGCCGGCAAGCCTCTCGGTGTCTGTGTTATTCTGCCGTTGCCGAGTCCTTGCCCCCACATACCCCCCGATGCAATCGCTTCAACGCTCAGATCGGGTTGCCACAGTTCATTTTGTCTGGTAGGGTCAATGCTCTCATCAAAAGGAGCAAGTATTCTATTTTGTTGCTTATCGCTTAAAACGAGATCCCATATTAATGGTGTTGCCGCTGTAATCAATGCCGCGCCAATCGCAAACCATCGAAGCTTCATCCCTCCGGCGAAAAGCATTAATGCAAGAACTCCAAAGTATACCAGTGCTGTTCCCATGTCCTGTGATATTTGTAAAACAAAAACAAAAATTATTGCGAATACCACAAAAATCTTTACAATTGACATAAAAGAATTAAAAGTTCTCCGCTCTTTGTAAGTGACAATCATTCTTGCAATGATAATAATGAACGGAATCTTGGTAATCTCAGCAGGTTGAATCCCTATATCAAAGAAACGAAGCCATGCACCCCGCCCCACATCGTCCTCGCCGACACCCCAAAATAATAACGTGGAAATCAATGCAAGGCTAAACAAAAAAAGCAACCTTGATTTATCGGCAATGATATCAATATCGATGTAGGAGAAAAGGATAAAAAGAAAAATGCCTATAACCATCGCGCCGATTTGAACATTCGCTTCCCCTCTGTACGGCAAAACATTTCCGGTGATACTGCGGATAAGTATAATCCCGTACACCGAACTCGCTATGCATAACATCAACAAAAGTATATCGGCATCGCGAAGAAACCGGAGTGCTCCTCTAAAAAAATTGACTAAAATTGTCATAATAAATGTACACCTAAATTAGAATGCAGAGTGTGTTACAGCTCGGATGTCACTCGCTCCCGTCATTGCGAGCCACGTAGTGGCGCGGCAATCCGGTTATTGCTGTGCTGTCATTATACCATTTTTTATTGATTATTGCAAATTCGCCCTGTAATATGGTATAAAAGTATGGGAGTTTTTATGATAATCAAAACAAACAGCGAAAACGAAACTATTGTTGAAGGGGAAAAACTCGGTCATATACTCAAACCGGGTGCAGTTGTTGCGCTTTATGGTGATTTGGGTGCAGGAAAAACCGCTTTTACCCGGGGGATCGCAAAAGGGTTTGGCATAACAATGAATGTGTCCAGCCCTACTTTCACCATAGTAAATGAGTATCCGGGTAAGACACCGCTGTTTCATTTCGATATGTATCGTCTGGAAAATGAAAACGAATTATTCGATATCGGATGGGACGATTATCAGGATCGGGGCGGTGTATGCGTAGTGGAATGGAGCGAAAAAGTACCCGGAGCATTTACACCCGACACCATTATGGTTAAAATTGAAAACCTTGGAGATAATAAGCGGTGTATAAAAATTGAAAATGGAAAGTTGAAAATTAAGGATGACTTAAGATTGCGAGGTTAAGCTATGCTTGTTTTATCAATAGAATCATCTGCAAAGCCCGTATCTGTTGCTGTATATCAAGTAAGCGAGTCGGATAATACCGGACCGGACAGGTCGAAAAATACCGGGTCAAGCGAGTCGGATACAACCATAGAAAAAAATACCCAATCCTGTAAATTATTGGGACAGTACTTTCAATACACCGGCTTTTCACATAGCCGAACTCTGCTTACCATGACGGAATCGTTACTTAAGAATCTTGAGATCAAGCTGTCTGACATCGGATTAATAGCTGTTGCAAAAGGACCGGGTTCTTTTACGGGAGTAAGAATAGGGGTCTCGGCAGTGAAAGGACTTGCGTGGGGTCTGGATATACCTGTATGTGGTGTATCGACCTTAGAAGCGATGGTCTTTCAAACACTTGCAAAACCGGGCATTCTTGTCTGCCCTGTTATGGATGCGCGGCGTAGTCAGGTATATAACGCGCTTTTCAAATGGCATGAAGGGAAACCGGTAAGGCTCTGCGAAGACCGTGCCATCTCTATAGAGGATCTAAAAGTTGAGCTACGAAGCTACTCTGCTATGCCGCTTATGCTTGTAGGCGACGGCATTAACGTTTGTGATGAGTCTGATCTGTTCTCAAACTTCGGAGAATTGCCGGAACCAATCCGCTACCAAACTGCCTACGGCGTTGCTCTTGCAGCAATACGCCACAAGCCGATACCTGCAGTGGAGCTTGAGCCTTTTTACCTACGCCCCTCGCAAGCAGAAAGAGAACGGAAAATAAATAAACTCAAAAACTACAAAAGGAATGGGTGAAAATATGAACTTTAGTTACGAAAAAATTAAAAGTCCCGGGTTTTTCCGCGAGAACCGTTTGGATGCACATTCGAGCCATAAGTATTTCCGGAACAACGAAGAAGCAGAAACCGGCAAAAGCAGTTTTATGCATTGTCTGAACGGTATTTGGAAGTTCAGCTATGCAGATAATATAGCACTTGCACCAAAGGACTTTCACGCTCCTGACTATGATTGCAAATGCTGGAACGACATCACAGTGCCGGGGCATATTCAAATGCAGGGGTACGACAAACCGCAATATGTAAATGTCCAGTGGCCGTGGGACGGTCTTGCCGACATTGAGCCGGGCGAGATACCTGTTGATTTTAACCCGACTGCCAGCTATGTAAAGTACTTTAGTGTTCCCGAACAAATGCGTGATGAAAGACTGTTCGTCTCATTTCAAGGTGTAGAAAGCGGAATTGCACTGTGGCTAAACGGACATTATATCGGTTACGGTCTCGATGGTTACACACCATCCGAGTTTGAGCTTACGCCACACTTGACAGACGGTGAAAATAAGCTAGCCGTGCAAGTATTTAAGTTTACCGGCGGCAGTTGGATAGAAGATCAGGATTTTTTCCGCTTCTCCGGCATCTTCCGTGATGTATATCTCTATTCAATACCTAAGGTACATGTTCGTGACCTGAAAATAGTAACGGAACTAAGCAGTGATTTTTGTTATGCCGACTTGATTTTTTTTATTCAACTCGCTGAAAATGTAAGAGGTAAAGTAATCGCAAACCTTATATGTGGAGATGGCACAAAAGCTGCCTCCACCACTATCGACGAGCTTCAACACACTACACACTTGAGCATACCTGTATACTCTCCCCAACTTTGGAGTGCAGAAAAACCGACTCTGTACAAGCTGGAGCTTCAACTTTTCGACGAAAATGAAAACCTTAATGAAATCATCCTGCAAAATGTCGGTTTCCGGATATTTGAGATAAAGGGCAACATCATGCTCATTAACGGTGAACGAATTGAATTTTACGGCACAAACAGACATGAGTTTTCCTGTCAAACAGGCCGTGCAATTACAAGAGAGCAAATGGAACACGACATTATCACAATGAAACGCTTCAACATCAACGCTTTACGTACATCGCACTACCCCAACCATCCATATACGTACGAACTGTGCGACCGCTACGGTATATATGTAATCGATGAAGTAAATCTGGAATCCCACGGTAGGTGGGACGAAATTAGTGCGGGAAAGAAGGGTTCTGAAGCCGCACTTCCGGGCGATAACCCCGATTGGCTCGATATAGTTATTGACCGTGTTGACAGTCTTTACCACCGCGATAAAAATCATCCCTGTGTTATTATCTGGTCACTGGGTAACGAATCCTGGGGCGGAACAAATATGTTGGAGATGACGGAACACTTTCATAATCTTGATTCTACCCGCCATGTCCATTATGAAGGCATACACTGGGATCCCCGTTATCCCGAAACCACGGATATTAATAGTCAAATGTATACAGATCCCAAAACTCTTGATGAGTTTTTGAGTAAAAACAAAGATAAACCCATGATACTGTGTGAGTACCTGCACTCAATGGGCAACTCCGGCGGCACATTGTTTAAGTATATTGAACTACTGAAAAAATATCCGCACTATCAGGGAGCTTTTATCTGGGATTTCATCGACCAGTCGATACTCAAGAAAGACCGTTACGGAAAATACTTTCAAGCATATGGCGGTGATTTCGACGATCGCCCCTGCGATTATAACTTCTGCGGAAATGGCATTCTCTACGGTGACAGAGGCCTTTCACCAAAGCTTCAAACCGTAAAATATAATTACCAAAGAATCGTTGCGGATGTCAGAGCCGATAAAGTCATAGTAACCAATAAAAACCTTTTCACTTACACCTCCGAGTACGCTTGTGTCGTGTTTCTTGAAAGAAATGGAATCGAAATAGACAGAGCAACAATGGATACAAATGTTTCACCACTTGCGACCAAGGAGTATCCGCTGCCGTTTGACATACCAGAATGCCCCGGAGAGTACACAGTAACCGTATCATTTCAATTAAAAAACGATACATTATGGGAAAAGCGCGGCTACGAAGTTGCATTTGGTCAACATGTAATAAAAAGAGATGGTGCGTGCAGCGCCGGCTCGTCTGAAGCTGCAATACCCGAAGTCGTCTCATCCACCACCCCTCTAAAATACATCGACGGCATTCAATCATTCGGCATTCACGGAGAAAATTTCCATGTGTTATTCTCAAAATCAAGAGGCGGTATGTCTTCGTATAAATATGCAGGGCGTGAAATGATAAAGAAAATACCGATGCCAAACTTTTGGCGCGCGCCGGTAGACAACGACATCGGAAGCTTAATGCCTGTACGCTATGCACAATGGAAAATCGCAAGCCTGTACGGAAACCATGTGCCTCCCGAAAAAGACGATTCCGGCAATGTCCCGTCTGCAGATCCTGTTGTCAAGTGCTTGCCTGACAGGGTTATTGTCACATTCACCTATTATATGCCTACACAACCTGCTTCTGAATGTGAAGTAAAATATACAATTTTCTGCGATGGAACAGTTCAAACCGACCTGACCTGCCATCCGCAGGGACTCCCCCCGATGCCTGAGTTCGGCATGATGTTTAAGTTCGATGCCGACTACGAAAACCTCGAATGGTACGGCATGGGACCCGAGGAAAACTACATCGACAGAGCGAGCGGCGCAAGACTCGGCATCTACCGTAACAAGGTAGCGGATAACATGTCAAAATACTTGGTCCCACAGGAATGCGGCAACAAAATCGGAGTGAGATATGCAAAGTTAACAGATAACTCGGGAAGAGGAATACTTTTCACAGGTGATGAAATGGAATTCTCCGCACTGCCATACACCCCGCATGAACTGGAAAATGCCATGCACGACTACGAACTCCCGCAAGTTCACTATACGGTAGTCCGTGCAAACCTACGCCAAATGGGAATAGGAGGCGACCAAAGCTGGGGTGCCCGCACCCACGACGAGTATCTGCTCCCGACAAACGAAAAAATGCATTTTTCGTTTAAATTCAAGGGGATTTAAAGCAATTACACCCGGAAAAAAGTATTTATGAGAGGAAAAGGTCTTTTGGTTAACGAAATTACTAAGCTGATTCGGGAAAATCTGCCAAATGTTATCAGGCGTGATGGGGCTATAGCAAGCATTCTCAGCGATGAAGACAACCACATCATTGAAAGGCGGGACGGCAGCAAGTTAACTGGGGTCTCCGTAATAAACGAGGATACAATATATTTGCTATGCGTGGATAGGTCTTCGCGTAATCAAGGGATTGGTGCGAGCCTTTTGTTACAATCCGAGAAGCATATAAAGTCTAAAGGCTTTACAAAAATTAATCTCGGTGCAGGGAGAGATTTCATTATGCCGGGTGTCCCGATGAATAATAGCGCACAAGGGTTTTTCCTGAAGTACGGTTATACGCACTCATGGGGTGAAAGCGGATGCATCGATATGCATCAGGCTCTTGATGGTTTCTGTTGCAATGACTGCGCCATAGGTGATACGATAAAAGGAATAAAATACAGATGGGCTTATGTAAGTGACCTTGATAGTACTGTAAATTGTGTGTTTGATGCCGAAGAATCATTTGTTTGTTATTATCAAGACGAAGTGATATATAAACATGATTCAACTACACCTGTATTAATTGCGGAAACGGACAATGAAGTGGTTGGTGCGATTATGGTCAATTTTGAGGAAGGGTTAAACGACAACAGCGGCACCCTTGACTGCCTGGTAACAGCGCAGAAACACAGAGGCAAAGGCATTGCAACTACTCTCACCACGTTAGGCACAAAACACTTAAAGGATATAGGTTTGCACAATGCATACCTGTGTTATACATATACAGATATAGCAGATATGTACCGCAGGATCGGCTATGAGGTCTGCATGGAATACTTCATGGGAGAGAAGATTATTACTTAACCGATTCCGCTCGTCACCTTTTTTGTTTTCAATACAAACCCAAAATATACCACATGGCACAGCCATATAATCGACAATATGATTCTTACTATTACACAAACGTTGGTTATCGTTAACACAGCAAAACTTATACCCATGACCAATGTGACGGTTGAAAGCAAAAACAATTTTGCTTTCACCGTCATTGTCCTCTGTTTCACGAAGCTTTCGACGTTGTCCTTATAAAATCTTGTTGAAATACACCATTTATGAAGCCTTTGTGAGCTTTTTCCAAAACACACCGCAGCTAAGACTATCAGTGGTGTGGTCGGGAGCAACGGCAGCACAGTCCCGGCTATTCCAAGACCGAAGAAAACGACACCGCATGCGATATAAAGAAACCTAAACAGATTGTTTGCAGAACGGTGAGCGGAAGGATTGTTCTTCCGCTCATCACGATCATTATCATTTGTACTGCTTATACTTTCCATTTTATCGCAATAAATCAAATCGATCAAAAAGGTCAAATCTGTCAGCATTCATAACTATGTTCCATGCTGCGATGAAGTCGTTAAAAAACTTATCTTGTGCATCGTCACTTGCATAAACCTCCGCAATGGCGCGAAGCTGTGAGTTAGAGCCAAACACAAGGTCAACTCGAGTTGCTGTCCATTTTTGTTTGCCGGTTTTTCTGCAGACACCGTTGAAAATATTTTTATTTTCTGTGGCCTTCCATTCTGTCTCCATATCAAGCAGATTTACAAAGAAATCATTTGATAGTGTTTCGAAGTTTTCCGTAAATAATCCACAGGTGCAAGTGCATGCTTCTCCCGGTTTCTCACAATCACAGTAGTTGTTTCCCAGCACTCTTAAGCCACCAACCAATACCGTCATTTCCGGTGCCGTCAAGGTTAAAAGCTGAGCTTTGTCAATCAGCAGTTTTTCAGGTTCAGTCGTGAAAGAACGTTTCAGATAATTCCTAAAACCGTCATAGATAGGTTCGAGAACTTTGAAGGAGTGAACATCGGTTAATTCCTGTGTTGTATCGAAGCGTCCCGCCGTAAATGGCACATTAATTTCGACTCCGGCTTTTTCTGCTGCTTTTTCTATCCCGACCGCACCGCCCAGGATTATTAAATCTGCCATCGAAACCTTACCGCCGGTTGATTCAAACTCTTTTTTGATATCCTCATATTTATTAAGAACCAATTTGAGTTTTTCAGGTTGGTTTACTTCCCATGAAATCTGCGGTTCAAGCCTGATGCGTGCCCCATTGGCTCCGCCGCGTTTGTCAGAACCTCTAAAAGTCGCTGCGCTTGCCCATGCCGTACTAACTAACTCAGACACAGTTAAACCCGAGCTTGTAATTATTTTTTTGAGCTTTTCAATACCTAATTCCGTTAAAACATAATCTTTGAACACAGGAATTGGATCTTGCCATATAAATTCTTCCTTTGGAATTTCTGCTCCTTGATATAACGTAGACGGTCCCATGTCTTTATGGGTCAGCTTAAACCAGGCTCTTGCAAAAGCTTTTGCAAACTTGTCCGGGTTTGCTAAATAATCCTGTGCAATTTTCTCATATACCGGGTCAAACTTGATCGATAAATCGGCTGTAGTCATCATCGGACGATGTTTTTTTGTCGGGTCAAACGCGTCAACCACCATATCCTCATCATCAACATCCTTTGCCAGCCAGATATATGCGCCCGCAGGGCTTTTCAGAAGCTCCCACTCGTATTTGAGCATGACTTTAAGATAACCCATATCCCATTTTGTCGGATTTGGTTTCCATGCTCCTTCAATTCCGCTTCCGATTGTATCACCTGCGTTACCTGTACCAAAGTCACTTTTCCAACCTAGCCCCTGTTGCTCGATTGGCGCACCTTCAGGTTCAGGTCCGACATGAGTGGCAGGTGCAGCACCATGCGCTTTCCCAAATGTATGCCCACCGGCAATGAGTGCAACGGTTTCTTCATCGTTCATTGACATTCTACTGAAGGTTTCCCTGACGTCTTTTGCTGATTCCGCAGGTATCGGCTGACCGTCCGGACCTTCAGGATTAACATATATCAAACCCATCTGCACAGCTGCAAGAGGACTGTCGAGTTGCCTTTTCTCGCCATATCTCTCATCGTCTTCCAGCCATGTGGTTTCTGAACCCCAGTAAATATCCTCCTGCGGTTCCCAAACATCCTCACGACCTCCGGCAAACCCGATAAGCGGTCCTCCCATGAACTCAATCGCACAGTTGCCGGCATATATCATCAAATCTGCCCATGAGATTTGACTGCCGTACTTTTTCTTCACCGGCCATAATAATCTTCTGGCTTTATCTAAATTTACATTGTCAGGCCAACTGTTGAGCGGTGCAAAGCGTTGAGTGCCGTCTCTTGCTCCGCCCCGTCCGTCCATTGCGCGGTATGTGCCTGCGCTATGCCATGCCATTCTGATAAAAAACGGACCATAGTTTCCGTAGTCGGCAGGCCACCAATCTTGTGAATCGGTCATAACCGTAATCAAATCTTTTTTTAGTGCTTGCAGATCAAGCTTATTAAACTCTTCAATGTAATTAAAATTGCTGCCCATAGGATTGCTCAAAACTGAATTCTGATGCAAAACACTAAGGTCAAGCTGATCCGGCCACCAATCCCTGTTAGTGGTTCCCTTTGTGAAATCCGGTCTTCTAATATTACCCGTTACGGGGCACTTTGACTCGTTGCTCATACTATATCCCTCCAAAAATTTACTTGTACTTAAACTAATGCAGCACTACTGTGAACGCCGTACCGACAACAAGGCCCAGAAATGCGAAAATCGTCGGTATGCGGTCTTTACTCATTACTATTGACTGCGGTATTATTTCTCCCAGCACAACATACAGCATTGCACCGGCAGCAGCACCAAACGAGAGAGCGACTGCTATATCAGAAATACTTCCCAGAATTACACCTATTACTGCACCCAAAACCGTTGTTGCCCCTGCGATCAATGTGATTGATATCGCCTTTAGTTTTGACAAACCACCCAACATCAGCGGAGCCGATACTGCCATTCCTTCAGGGATATTGTGTAAGCCGATAATGATAGCCAGTGTCAGTCCGAGTCTTGCATCATAGTTACCGGCAGCACCCATTGCCAAACCTTCAGGTACATTGTGCAGACCGATTGCAAAAAGCATGATCAGCCCCGATCGCAGCATTTTTGATTTTTTTGATATAACATCATCCGAGTGAAAAAACTCCGCAAATGTTTCATGCATCTTTGACTTCCCTCCCGACCGTGAGATATTGTCCATCAGGTAGTGAAGTGCCCATACTAATACTGCTCCTGCAAATAGTCCTATTACCAAAACCATAACATTCGACAACTCAAGTGCTTCCGGAATAAGCTCCACAAACGAAATACTAATCATCACACCGCCGGAGAACGATAAAAAGATACTGATAATTTTATCATTCTTGCTTCCAAACAAAGCGGTCAGTACACCGCCGAGCCCCATACCGACCACACCTGCCAGCACACTCATAAGAATAATGTTCATTAAATTAAACTACTCCTGTTAGATTCTTGCACACACAAATAACTACTTCAAATACAAGTCCGTAAACTTCTCACTTAAATAGTCCGCATAATAATTGGGATTAAACGACTCCCCTGTTGCATGCATCAATAGATCATCAGGGAGCAGCAATGCTCCTATTTCGTGGACATTTGTTTTCAGCCAGCTCGTTACCGGAGAAATGTCACCTTTTGTTATTGCCGCTCCGACATCAATGCTTTGCTTCATTTTATGCATCATTTGCGCGCCATATGCTGTACCAACCGAATACGACGGGAAATAACCGACTGCACCTATACCCCAATGTGTATCCTGCAGAACTCCTTCTGCGAGGTTAGCGGGGCGTATACCAATTATCTCTTCATATTTATCAGCCCACAGCTCCGGCAAATCAGCAACTTTTATATCTCCTGTTATCAGGGCTTTTTCCAATTCATACCTTACCATGATGTGTAAACTGTAAGTAAGCTCATCTGCTTCGATGCGAATTAATGAAGGACGGGCGATGTTTATTGCACGATACAGCATATCCTCATCCCAATCCGTAAAGAAATCAAATTTCTCCCGCAGCCTCGGGAGGATCAATCCTGCAAACTCACGGCTTCTGCATATCATATTTTCGTACAGCCTCGATTGGCTTTCATGCATCCCCATCGAAGCACAATCTGACAGATTGTAACGCTCCATGTCCTCACACATATTCTGCTCGTAAATGGCATGACCGCATTCATGGATAATTGAATATAGAGCGGAAGCCAAATTATCCTCATGATACTTTGTTGTAATACGGACATCATTGCGGCTAATCGTGGTGCAAAACGGGTGCTCGACCTCTCCTACCTTGCCGCGCGTAAGGTCGAAGCCTGTAAATTCAGCAAGCCATGGCATCAGTTCTCTTTGTTTTAAAACGTCAAACGACCCCTTAACTTCTTTGGGTTGTTTCCCCGTTTTTACTATTTCCTTAAGAAGCGGTACTATTTTTTCTCTCAGCGGACTAAAGAAGCTGTCAAGCATTTCTACAGTCGCGCCTTTTTCGTAGTCATCAAGCAATGCGTCATAGGGATGCTTTTCATATCCGTACCAATCACAAAGACGGCGCTGGTAATCAAATATTTTCTCATAGTACGGGCGTATCATTTCATAATCGCGTTTATCCCGTGCTTTTTCCCATACCGACTCCGCTTCTGTTACCAGTGCGCTGAACTTTTGAAATTCTTCAGGCGGAACCGCTTTGAGTTTTCTGTAGTCTTTCCCCAATTCACGAACCATCGCACTCTCCATCGCGTTAAGCTCGCTGCTGACGGCTTCCAGTGTTTCAATGGCTTCCAATGTGTCGGGTGCTATAAAGCGGCGAAAACCTTCTCCGCTCAGCCAGCCCATGGTCGCACCCCTTGCGGAAAGTGACTTTTCGGGAACACCCAATGTCGCTGCATCCCAATGCATAAGCGAGCCTGCCATACCAAGTGAACGCATTGCTTCGTTCTTTTCAAAGATTAACTCAAGTGCTTGTTGTTTTGTCATAGTTTTCTTTCCTCTCTATTTACTCTCTCTTCAGGACAGGGGGACGGTTCATCTGCCTTGCCCTAACCCATTGCTGCTGTTTTGTTCGGGCTGCTTCTGCCATCTAAATCCGGTGCACGGCGTTCCAGTGCCGCCAGTCCTATTTCTATATCTTCTCGAGCCTCATCGGGAGTAAAACATCCCACAGTCACCATGTCACAGGGGCGAAGTGTGGCAAATGAAAACGAAAGACCGACGAACGGTGTAACACGTCCCGCAGCCATCGATTTTATTGTCATAACAGGCTTTTTTGCATTCCATATAACCTTGTGTATATACTCAATCTCAACCTGCATCATGTAACCCATGCAGTTATATATCTGGATATATGTCTCAACGTCATAGCCTTGTTCATCCGAATAAACAATCAGCTCAGGCATATGAGCCGACAATCCCGGTATCATTCCGTTTGCTCTAATCATGCTTGTATAATCAGGTAATCGCTCAATAACACCTTTATTTTTGTTAACTAACTGCTCAACGGAGCTATGATGAGGCATACAAAACGCTGCACCGATTTCACGGCTGCTTTTTATTGTCGCCTCTGCCTCTCGCCGTGCATCCGTCGTGTCGTCAACATTGATAATTGGAGTATCTATTAGAATGACTCGCTTTCCGGTGCGGTCTTCTGCTAGCTTGGCTCCGTCTGCGACTACAGGATTTTGAGCAACCGGTGCCATAACTGCATCAATGTCATGCGACAGGAATACTTCGATTATATCGGCTATAGCTTCTTTATTTCTGTTGCGGGTATTGATCATTTCATCAGCCGCCGGCGAGCGATGACTCCACCCTAATATCCAGTTAGTCCCGATAAGCATACGCGGAAGTGATATCCCGGCAACTTCCGTACGTGGAAAACTGTTCTTTTTCATTAACTACCTCCAAGATTTATGTTCTATGTTAGTTTGTGCGCAGTGTGACTTGGGTGCTATATTTTCTAGTTCCTACCGCCAGAGTAAACATCCTTGTTTACACTGTCGGACGCTCCACCGTCCGTGGCTACGCTTGACGGAACTATAAAATATAGCACCCAAGCCACACTGTTAAAGTTGCGCAAATAATAAAATTTAAATGTTTAACCTTCTATAAACCCTTTACCTGCAAGAATATCCTCAGCTTGCTTCAGCTTGCCTTCGTTGACCATTACAACCGGACCTGTGCAGCCCATGCCGCTTTGAGCGTAAATGTTTTCACCCCAGAGTGCGGCAACGGCGTCGTCCAGGTCTGTTATTTCGATGCCTGAGATTTCTGCTGTGACAGGCTCTTTTAGCGGTTCTTTAACCGGTGCGCTGCCGCCTCCCGAAGAAGCAGACGCGCGTTGGGCTTCAAGTGTTGGTTTTAGCTTTGCTTTTTCGGCGGCGGCAAATTCTTTTGCCGTTACATCTTTATAATGACCTTTGGCAAGCTCCGCTGCATACTCTATTGCACCTGCGACCACCGGTGCACCCGATGCTCTGGATAAAATCAGCACCAGTCTGTCGTAGCCCTGCCCTATTCCCGGTCCGTAGCCCCAGCCAAGAGATTCATAGCTGCCTCCTGTTGTAAATGAGCTCATTGTTTTCATGATAATGTTGCCTGTCAACGGGTCTGTTACAAGAACGTCACAAGCACCTGCAAGCATGTCATTTCCGCGCATAATGCTTCCGCCATCAGACCTGCCGGATTCGGCAAACGTAATATAATATCCGTTCTTTTGCAGCTCCTTTAGTATCATTTCGGTTTTTTGTGCACCATCGACATTCAGAATACCTACGGTCGGGTTTTTGACACCACAGGCTTTTGCCGTTATAATCCCGTACAGCGCATTTTTTACCATCCCTTCAACACGGTCTGTCGAGGATGTTCCGGTTGTGGTCGCTATATACATAGCTTTACCCTGCCCCGGAGTCAGCACACGACCGACAGTTGATACGCCTATCGGGAAAAGATAATGCATAGTAACTGCACCGTCGGCTTCGCCGCTTTGCAGCATTTTTTCCATGATATCATGCGCTTCTTTTTCGCAATCGGTTGATATAGTTTTTACCCCGTCATGCTCTTTTGTGCCTATATAGATGACATGAACTCCTTTTTTTGCTGCCATTGCTGCACCTTGAATCATGTTATCTTCACCATGCTCGCTGCCGAGACCGGTTAAAACAATCTTTGCTTGTCCGAACGACCCCGTTTCCAAAGCTGTCGCAATATTCAAAAAAGTGTCCGCAACCATTTTTTCCACTGATTTTGACATTCGGCTCACCCCTCTCTACTCTGCGCCCATTGAGCGAGCAAGTTCTCTAAGTGATTCAGCAATCAAACGCTTAACAGCATGTTCACTGACACCCGCTTGTTCATCCGGGGCATCTGCTCCGGCACCGCTGTTGGCTTGCAGTATAAACGAGACGCCGTCAAAAAGATTGGTCATACGCCCGAGGAAAAGGCTTCCTTTGCCGACAATCATACTACGCTTTATGCTGCCTGACATAATATCATCACGGGCAAATCCCAAATATGGTACGCCTGACGGTATATGACCTTGCGTCGGCGCCCATCCGGGCATGCCGTGCTTTGCGGTAAAGTCGTTTATTTCCGCACGCTCCAGTTCACCGCGTTTAACGCCTAATGCCGCAATCATTTTATAATTTGCTTGCGGTACATCGCCGGCTCCTGCCGGTTTGGTGATGTCGGGGTTTTGCATTTCTACAGAATATTTATCAATATCCGCTATTTTCAGACCCATCTTATCAAGCGGTTCCGTAACAAGAGCAGTGATAACCGCTTGCGGTGACGAGCCTGTGCCGACATTGTGCTTACCTGTAAACTCGCTGAGAATTTCAGGACTGACACCGTCGTTTTTGGATATCAACGCTGCAAATCCTCCCACCATGTCTTCAAGGGCTTTCATGTCTTTTTTGACATGATCTTTTGCGTTCATACCAAGCTTGGCTATCGAGCCGCCTGCAGCAACCACTACATTTTCATATGTTCCGCTTGCAACAAGTGCCGCCGCATGTATAAGCGCATGGACAGGTGCTGCACAAAATGCGCGTATATCCGCACCGGATGCATTTACAAAACCCGCGCTTTCGGCTGCGGCTTTTGCAAGGTTTCCGCCGCCTCTTTGATTCATGTCGCCGACTGCTTCTTCCGAGCAGTCAAGCACAAGGTCTATTGCCGACTTCTCAACACCTGTTGTTTTAATAAAATGCATTAAGGATAACGCACATGATGCTTTGGAAATTAAGTTCTCAAAAATGACTTCAGCGTTCAAATTTACATCAATATCGTGAGCTTTTTTTACACAGCCTATAAGTTTCCCGTTTTGATAAACACCTTCCGCACCCTCATTGTTGACGGCTTTTTCTATTTCTGATATATCTACGCCTTCACGTACAAGAGCAAGCAACTCCGCATCAACAAGCGGGTGCTTCTCAAAACGCGGGAGTGTTTCCTTTACAAAGTCTTTATCAAGCATTACCAAGTCAAAAACATCACAAGTTTGAAGCAGAAGATAAAATTCATCCTGCGGCATAATTTCGCCAAAAGAACCGAATCTGCTTGCGCTTTGCAGTGGTTTATCAAACCAGACATCCCCCGCCGCTGCTAAATCCGTAGGTGTTTTATTTCCGATGTATACTTGATTCGGCAAATAAGCAACTGCTTCTTCAAAACTGCGTAAATGTTCGGGCAGCTTCCTAAGATATTCGGAATCCGGATTGACGATACGCTCCGTGGTCTGTGTCGTCCCGCCATGTATCAGCATGTCGGGAGCATGGACTAAAACAAATGAAGAACCTTTTAATACACTGTTCATTATGTAAACTCCTAATTGCAAAATAATTTTAGTATCCGAGTGTTTACAAATAGTAAACTTTACTTGCTAAATAACCTCATTTCATTCGGTTGAAACGCTTAATTTAATAACTGCGCAATGCGCAGGAATGTTGATCTCTTGTTATAACCGTCATTGCGGTCTCGAGCCGCAATCCCCTCAGTGTCAGCGTAAACCTTATGGGATTGCGGGTCAAGCCCGCAATGACGTTTTAGTATCTTAATACTTGCTGTACTGACTGCGAATCGTTTCCATTTCTTTTACGATTTCATCAACATCCAGTACCATTTCCATCATACTGATCTGCTCGTCGTAAACGCCTTCATCAACTTCGTTTTTGACTGCTTCTTCACAGATATGATACACTGCGAGTCCCAACTGGACTCCTGTCAACGGACCTGCATACGTGGGGTCACCTGCTGTGACTGTCTCGGCTGCCAGACCTGCCGCTTCCGCTTCGGCTGCACCGATTATGACTATCACATTTTCGGGGCCGTATTGTTCTGCGAACTCTTTGACCCTCTTTTGGTTTTCCAGATCCATTGCACCGGCGGCTGTTCAGACGAAACATTCGGTAGATGAAAATACAATTTCCGCACCTGCGGTTTTTAAGCACTCATCAATAGCCGGACCGGGTATGCCGTCACGATCTCCGATGACGACAACCTTGCGATTAATAAATAGACTCATCGTCATTCCTCCTTTCCTTACATACTATGCGTTATCCAAAATCATCTTCTCAATATTCGCTTCTGTACAATCGTCCTTGACAAGCTCAACAACTTTTTCCCCGTTTTTATAGATTGCTGTTACGGGCAGACCCAAAACTTTTTGAGCAATTGCCAGGCGACGGGCTTTCATTGTGTTGATTTTTGTAAACTTCATTTTGTCGCCATACTTTTCTGCCAAAGCAAGTATTGCCGGCATCAAAGCTTTGCACGGCTCGCATCCATCACTGTAAAAGTCCACAAACACAGTGCGGTCAGCGTTCAGCACTTCGGCTTCAAAAGTTTCTTTATCAAGTTCCAGCATAGTTTAAATCTCCTTATTCCGATAATAATCTCTCAATGTCCATAGCCGCAATCGCGCCGTCTGCGGCTGCGGTTACTACCTGACGCAGTGGTTTGATACGGCAGTCGCCAACGGCGTAAACGCCTTTGATATTTGTGCGCATGTTTTCGTCGGTCGGGATGTATCCTCTGTCCATTTCCACTTTGTCAAAGAAAACCTCTGTATGTGGAATCAGACCAATGAATACGAACAACCCGAATGTTCCGTCTTCCTCATCCGCCTTGAACTCTGTCAGTTCTCCTGTTGCTTCGTTTTTGATAATGATTGTATCAAGCAGCCCGTCGTCACCTTTTAGTTCTTCAACGACTGAGTTGTAAACAAAGCTGAACTTAGGGTCGGTTAAGACTTTTTGCTGTAAGGATTTTGCTGCTGTCAATTCAGGCAGGTTTTGAATAATTGTGATTTTCCGCGCAAAACGCGCTATAAACATAGCCTCTTGCACTGCACTGTCACCGCCGCCTACAACGTAAACTTCAAGTTCCTCAAAAAATGCGGCATCACATGTTGCGCAATATGAAACACCCTTACCTGTCAGTTCACGCTCACCTTTGCAACCTAAAGTTCTCGGGAACGCACCGGAAGCGATTATCACAGTTTTTGCAGTGTATGAACCCTTGCTGCCAACAAGTGTTTTTACATCTTCATCAAGCTTTGCGTCAGAGATTTCGTCTGTTATGAATTCAACACCGAAACGTTCCGCTTGCTTGACCATTTTCGCAATTAGTGAAGGTCCTGTTTCTTCGAGGTCAGCACCCGGATAGTTGTCTATCTCATTTGTCATAGCAGCCTGTCCGCCATGCTTGCCCTTTTCGATAATCAGGGTTTTAAGCAAACCCCGACCTGCGTATATGCCTGCGGAAAGCCCCGCAGGGCCTCCGCCGACAATTATTACATCATATAGTTTATCTGACATATATGTCCATTCCTCTCGTATCTTTATATCCTACTTAACTTCAAATATCGTTTGACCGTCGACTTCTGTTGATAGTGCGCCGAGTGCTGTTGTCAGAATCTTGCGTCGCAGTTGCTTTTCTTCGGCTGCGCTTAGTGAGGGGTTGCCCAGAGGGTGCGGGATAGCGACTGCGGGGACGATTCTGTTTGCGCCGACTGTCATTGATATCGGAGTTACCGTACAGACATGAACCACCGGAATTCCGGCACGTTCAATCTCTTTTACCATCGTTGCACCGCAACGTGTGCAAGTTCCTCACGTTGATGTGAGGATGACAGCCTGTACATTGTCATTTTTGAGTTTTTGAGCATACTCCGCGGCAAATTGTTTCGAGCTTTTAGTCGAAGTTCCATTGCCGACTGTTGTATAAAACTTGTTGTGGAGCTTTCCGATAATGCCCTCACGTTCAAAATCACGCATAACATCAACAGGAAGCACGCGGTCTGCATCAGCGTTTGCGTAAACAGGGTCGTAGCCGCCATGTGCTGTTTCGTACGTTTCTGCTGTCAGGTCATTTACTCCGGTTATATCATATTCACCATATTTTGATGCACTTGATGATTCAATGTGGTCGGGATTGCCTTTGGGAACAATACCACCCGATGTGACAAGCGCAACTGTTATTGATTTGAAATCATTTACGGCAGGATTCGGCTCAACTCTGTCAAAATCAGGCATCGGGTATTCAGTGACAAACGGTTTGCCCGCCATTTTTTTGATCAGCATATCTACGGCACGGCGTGAGCCTCTTTCTTTTTCGAAGAAATTGACACGAGTGTTGTTCGGCAAATATCCTTCTTCAACCGATGCTCCGATTTTTTCTTTACCGGCGAGTTTAAGAGCAAGTGCTGCAATTACCGGAATCGCATCACGCATACCTGCAGCGCTGGGTTTTGTAGCTACGATATACATCTTATCCTTGAACATATCAGTGCCGGGGTTTTCTTCAAACATTCCCGTAATTACAGGGATATTCAACTCTTCCTTAACAGCTTCGCAAATAGTTCCGCATGCAACGCCGTAACGCCCTGCATTAAAAGCGGGTCCTGCGATGAAAATGTCAGGGTTTGCTTTCTTTACCATGTCAAGAATGGTTTTTTTCGCTTCTGCGACATTTTCGTTAAAGAATGAGTCTCCGCAAACAACGGTACTGATGATTTCTGCTTTGTCGCCGAATGCTCCGGCTAAAGCCATTCCCGGGCCTACAACACCTTCCCTTACTTCGGGCTTGTGGTCTGCAAACTCTTCACCGCCGATACCGGCATAAAATTGATTGATATAATGAACTACTCTAAATTTACTCATATTACTCTCCCCCTATCGTGCGCTTAGACGGCTAAAACCGAGCTCATTTGTTGAACCTGTTATAGCTTGGATTTCTACGGTTATAGTGCCGTCATCAGCCAGGCTTCCGGCGTACCCGCCGGCGATTTTATCCGTATAATCAAGTGTTCCGATGACACGGTCGAGCTTCGGTAATGTAACGACCTGATTTGCGTTTCCGGCTGTTACCAGCGCATCGGCACTTGGATCGGCATCGGCAAGTGATTGTGATGTACCGTCACGACCTGCGTATTCGTCGGTGATAATTACCGTGTGTGTGCCGGTTTCTTCGATTTTTTTGCAGTTCATGATAAGGTCGGTGTCAGGATTGCCGAAGCCTTCTTGTGAAATAATAACGCCATCGAGATCGAGATAATTGACAAGCTTTGCTGTCCAATCGGATGAGCGTATTTTGTCAGCAAGATAAACATTCTCATTTGTGATTATCAGAGCAACAAAATTAAGGGTTTTGCCATGTTCCTCGAACAGATCCTCAATAACAGGATTGTTTTGATGGTGATAGGTTGTATTTTTATCGCAAGCCGATACACAGTTACCGCTTAAAATTGCTCCATCCATAATTTCGGTCGGGGAAAGCATTGTTGTAAGTGACTGCTTCATGTCAACGCCATAGACATATGTATCATGGAGCAAACCCTGACTTTGGAGCATTAGGACATAACCTACACGCGGTAAATCGGGATAGAGTTTTGTCGCTTCAATTATTGACGGGAACTCATAAACTTTTATTTCATCGGGCTTGTGCGAAACACCGAGCTTGCCCACTGCATAAGCTATTTTCAGCCCTGCTTTGCGGATGGCTGCCTCGTACTCGTGTGCTGTAAGGCCTTCTTTTGGGGTAAAATTAACGACAAGATTGTTCGTAGCCGAAAATGGTGTATATTCCGCACCAAGACCTGTCATGTCGATGATGCCTTCTTGGAAACCTACAATTTTTCCGACGGTAACAACTGCCGCTCCGCGCAGAACATGTGTTTTTCCCGAACCTACGGTACTCATTTTCGTGACGACACCGGGAAATACATCTCCCGGTCCTTCGACCTTGGCTCGCGGTTCGATAACGTCTTTGACCGGAGTAATTCTGATACTTTCACCCGGTCTTGCAACGTCAAAGCTAACAGCCTCGAGGTGCTCATCCTCCAATGCCAATTCTTCCAGTTCCTTGGTGTTGATGTATAAAACACCATCATCAATCCTGGACTCATCAGCTAATGAGATATCGCGAATTTGTATGTAGCCGACTTCTAGTTTCAAACCATGACCCTCCTTAAAATTTTATTTATTATAGTCGATTGCGGAGCTAATTAGTGATAAATCCACAACCTGTAAATCGTTTAAGCATTGCTCAGGGATATCTCTTGGAGAAAATTTCTTAGCTGCCTGTATGGATTCTTCTATTACGGTAACTGATTGTGCGTTTGTGCTTTCAGTAATTTTAGATATAACAACCGATTTATACGGCGATTCGTTTGGCTTAACGCTTCCCATAAGCGGATGTGTCAGCAGCTGATGACCTTTATGTATTAAGTTGCGCACAGCCGTCAGGATTCCAAGCAGGTCGGTTTCAATAAAGTTGACAGTATACCTGTCTTCATACTGCGCTTTCACAAGCGGATTGTTAGTAACAACTATATCCATTCCGCCTCCATTTTCACACAGAAAGCAAACACGCCGAAACACCGCACCATATTGTACGATATTTTATCGTCAAGAGCAACCCTCTAAGTGTAAAAACTTTTTTATATAGTGCTATTATCTTTTTCTGCAATTAAAATTATTGTATCTGCCGACAATTTTTGGTATAGTACCTTCACATACACGGAGGTAGGAGGGTGACTGGTGTGCCTCGCGGTCTTCAAAACCGTTGTGTGGAGCGTTCCTCCACGGATGGGTTCGATTCCCATTTGCCTCCGCCATGTTTCTAAGTTCTCGGCAGTACCAATGGTTTCCCCGCATCAAGAATCGTCCGTACACGATTCATACACGATTTATCAAATGACAAAGGCTCAATCTTGCGGAAAACAGCGGTGCATGCCGCTGTTTTTCTTAGTGTTGTTCGCTCATATGTCCGCTCAAACTTCGCTCATATTATATAGACGTAAATAAAAAGTTTCCCACATCAAATTACTCTGATATAAATTGTATTATTTGCTTTTCCTTCTGGAACGAGAACTTTTGCATTTGTGAGAATCCCCAGATACCTTCGTGCTGTTGCTGATGATTTATTAACGAGCGATTCAGCTTCCTTTGGTGTAATACTTTTATTTGTTTCTAAGTGTTCAATTAAAGGCAATACTTTTTTGTAGTCATTTGGTGACAAAAGTCCGCTCAATAGTTCGCTCAAAGTCCGCTCATTATCGTGAGCGGACTTTTTATCGACGCTTTTTATCGGCATTTTTTTATCGATCTGTGCCGATAAATACAATGCTAACACAGTTCTATCAGGATTAAACTGCTCTTCTAGAGCCGGCTTTATCCACCCCTCGTCCTCCCAAACTGAATATATCGTTGATAAACCGGTACCGGCTCGATCACCAATATTTATTAAGTTAAACATCTTTACAAGTGTCATGTTTCGCGGGTCGGAAAAACCGCCGGACACCGCATCGTCAACACTAAGGCGTAAACAGCCCGGATTTTCAATTACTAACTTCTCCGGTCTTCTATGTATCACCAAACCACGTCGGTCATAATAATTCGCGTGCAGTAATGCATTTGTCAGTGCTTCTCTCAGCGCCTTATGTACCGGGGTGTCGTCAATACGAGCTTCGCCATCATGTATATATGGTTTTTTTGCAAGCTGCTCAACCCGTGGCGATACACGACAATAAAAATCATATACATTCCCGCTCCAATCTCCAAGGCTTGTATATATTCGGTCAGTCCAACGTAACTCCTCATTATCATGCTCTTGATAATCTAAGAAATAATATGAATACTCTTTCTCAATTTCGTAGTCAAATCCAAACATTAGAATACCTGCAGCAGTCGGTCTGAGGACTCCATTCTCATCACGCCCTATACATCCTAATTTTTGCAAAAAATCAGTATCTTCAAGATTCTCCCACGCATGTCCCGGATGGTTGCTCTTCCACCTATTACGATAACGTCTGACTGTATCATAATCAAATGCGTCTAAATCCAACTGCTCGAGCACTCGTGTATCTTGCGATACTTGTGTCTGGTCACGAAACATATTACTGACTTCTTCTTTTGTGCAATGATAATCACCCTGCCAATTACGCCGATATGATCCGGCAATAGGATTATTATCAATGTAAACAGGTTTATCAGTACGGTTTGCTCTAGGAACATTAATCACAATTATACGATTACCATCAAGTTCTTCGATGGTTACATGCTTATCAGATAGAATGTTTACATTGACTTTCATCCGGTCATTAATAATATTCCAGAATTCTGTAACTAACTTCTCCGGATTTGGAAGTTCAACAGGATTTAATGAGCCATCAGAAAGTTCTTCTACTCCAAGTAATATAATCCCACCATTAGTATTTGCAAAAGACGAATACGTTTCCCAAATACTCTTCGGTAATCCCCCAACCGCCTTTTTTGCTTCGAGCCGATTGTTTTCTTTGTATGAACTTAGGTTATCAAGGTTAAACATGTAATATCCTTCCTGATAATTTATGCGAACGTCACGCAGGGTTTTACTTATTCCGCGCTTTCATTTGCTACAGTATACGACTTACTACCATTTCTTATCAATTGTGTGCCAATTTGTACAAAGCGTACTGATTTAAAGATACTCCTTCTTGCTCCGCCTCTATTGCAAGTTTTGCATGAAGCGACTTGGGTAGCCTTAAAACAAACTTGCCGCTATAACTTGCAGAATCAATGGGAATCGGTACGGGAAATCCGCTTTCCAATAATCCTTCTATAGATAATTCCATTGCTTCCATAATGTTATTATATACTTCTTCAACAGTTTCACCATCACTCATACATCCCGGAAGCTCCTGTACTTTTGCAAAGTAATAAGAACCACTTTCATCTACTACGTGGCGTGTATTTATACTATATGGTAGTTTCATGTAATCTTGTACAGTCATATTATTTCTCTCCTATCCTCTCAAGTATTTCGGTTACATATGATATTTTTAACGGCTCTTTAAGGGTTAGGTAATCGCCGGTTTTATTTGCGTATCTTCTGTGTGAACCCCTTTGTCTTGTAAAGTGGTATCCGTATGCAGTAAGAACTTTTTCTGCTTCTGCTAACCGTATGCCGTGTGGTTGTTTTTTCATCTTCTCTATTATTTTTTTAACTGAAGGAATTGCCATCACCTCGTTATTTTTGTTTATCAGCGATATAGTATCATATGCAGTACTGTCTGTCAAGTGGTTGTGACTATCTGCAACGGGACAAGAAACCTGTCCCCCTGTCCTGTGAGTGTCTCTCTTATCTTTTTTGCCAAATCCATCCCATTGGTTTCATCCATCATAATATCCAATAAAATAAAATCATACCGCTTCCCTGTCATAAAGGCATCCCAAAAGCCCGTACCGGAATCAAATACGGATATATGATGTTCTACGTTAAGTTTTTTCAATATACTGCGACAAATTCTCTCTTGCTCATCACGCAAAGCAGCTTCATCCTCGCAGATTGCAACTGTATACAAAAATCCCACCTCGGTAATCATTATATCATAGCCGTTGCAAGAACTCTCCAGTTTAATATAACTATATACGGCGTTATGATATATGCATTTAATCAATATATAATAACCACGCAGGGGTTATTATATATTACCGGTTGGAAAATGTGCAGAATTATGAGCAGTTAAATACGCATTTTCATGAAATAAACAGACTAAAGCACGATATGAGAAACCATCTCTCCATGCTGCAGGTGTTTCTTAAAGACGGCCGTTTTAAAGAAGCACAAAGCTATCTTGAAAAATACACAGATGAAGTTGGTGAGATTACGGAAGCGGCTTTTCATGAAAATTATATTATTAACGCCGTAGCCCACGATTTATTGCGCAGGGGGCAGATTATTGAAACAAAAGTAGAACTTAATCTAAAGGCATCCCCGCATAACATCTCCGAACCTGATCTGATAAGCCTCCTGACTAATATAACAGATAATTCATTGGAAGCTTGTGCTAAGATACCACCGGGGGTGGAGCGGTTGATTAGACTGTCTGTTACAAGGCGGGAACCATATCTGGCAATTGTCTGTGAAAACAGCTATCCGGGTGGAATTGACACAGGAGTAAAGGGGACGGGCATCCGTTCAAGCAAAAATAAAAACGGTCATGGTTATGGTCTAAAAACCATCGAACGCATTGCCGTCGTTTATAACGGTATGGTTGAATTTACCTGCGACGAGAGCATGTTTACCATTACTGTCGCTTTGAAGGATAAATAACTCAACCGCTATTCATCACCACCGGCTTCGCCACTTGTGTCACCATCGATTTCGCCACCGGTATCATCGCCGGTTTCGCCGCTATCATCGTCGGTTTCGCCGGTATCGTCGCTATCGTCGCTATTATCAGACTGCGAAGGAGTTCCTGCCGTCGCACCGGCTAACTGCGGATATAATGAAGGGTCGTATGTAAAGAAATTAAACGAATCGCCTTGTAACGCGGAAACTCTTGCCGCTTCCTCAGAAGTGAACATAAACCCGTTAAATCCAAATCTGCTTGGAGTAGCGTCGAAATGATACCACACGCCGCCTATCTGAATGAGATTCCAGAAATGATTCGTACTCCTTATTCCGGGTATACGTCTTATCATAACATTATTAATACCGGCTCGCTCAAGCATGATTGAGGAAACAGCGTAAAAAGTATAACAATCACCAATTCTATTCTGAAGCCCGTTGCGTGCGGCTCTGAGTCTGTCCCTTTCCGTACTTGCTCCAAAGACAATGTTGTTGCGAATCCATCTATGGATTGCACGAGCTTTTTCGGTCTGACCCATTGATGAGTTTATAATTCCCGCCAATACCGCATCGGCGAGTTCATTAACCGAGGCAGGGGTATACACTGTGACTGACACTGTTATCGTCACCTCTGTCCGGTTTCCGCTTAGATCAACCGCAGTATATTTGACCGGATAACTTCCGACAACATTAATATTAACCTCCGAGCTGTCAACATCGAAATCAATCTCTCCGTAAGCATCGCTCCATGCAATGACACCTTCTCTGTACAAAACTCTGGCACCCACAAAAACAGTCAGATTTTTTGTCCCTCGTATCTCCGGAGGTGTAGTGCTTCGCTTAATAGTCAAAGTCGAAACTATTTCTGATACGTTATTCCAAACATCCTCGAGTATAACGGTGACTAACTGAACATCTTCAAGGTCAAAGTCAGGCTCTGTCATAAAACGTGCGGTAAACTCGGAATAATCATGCGCATCTTGGACAAAATCAAGCGGTTCTGCTTTCTGCCCGACCCATAAACTAACATCCTTTGCCTGTCCGGTCGGCGGGGATGTGTCAACAACCGAGATATGGGATGAATATACTGTTTTACTCAACAGAACACTTACTTCATACACACCTACTGTATTTGCCTGCCATTGGCTGATATCTCTTTCAAATGTGATTGGCGCAGATTCGTACATGCCGCACAGCCCTTCTACTTCTATCAGAAACTTGTACATAGGTATGTTACTTATATCCGTGCCGGCTTCTATGATAATTCCATCGCTTGAAATATCGAATATATATACGCATGACAAAAGCTCAGTAACATTGCCGCCTTCATCTTCCAGAATAACCGTAACCTCCTGCTTCCCTAGCGTAGAATAATCAGGCGGTTCCTTATATGTGACACTAACTTCCGTCGCATCATATACATCAATCACGAAATCATTTGCGAAAAGTGTTTCTCCCACAGCAATCAAACGGGGAATTGGAGTCGCTGTCGGAGCAATGGTGTCCACAACCCGCAATATTACATCGTAGGCAATTTCATTTACTGAAACAGATAAATCTATGTCTTCGACCTTGTTTAGCAAAATCCCCGATACATCTGTTATGTACTCCGCTCTGTCTTCTGTACTTCTTGCGAAAATACTTGCATCCGGCATCGGGTCACCGGCTTCAATTGTTACTATCGAATTGACCGCCGCAGCGCTGCTTACTCTCAACAGAAAAAAACCGGTTGCCCCGAACACAATAAAAGCGGCTATAGCAACCGTTGCAATTTTCTTCCGTTCATCGGATAAGGATATTTTCTTAAGAATCGTTTTTACAATACTTTTTTTTCTTGCTCCGCGTCTATTTTTTGTCCGGGGATTTCTGTTTACAGACAAACCAAACTCAAACGGCTTAGTCAACACAACCGGTTCAACCGGCTCGATAATCTCAGCCGGCTCAATTGCAATACCCGACCTTGTTGACACCACCGGCTTAACCGACTTTTTCAACGTTGTTCTATCAACCGGTTTGTGCTTTATATTCCGTTTACCTTTAGAGGACCAGAATTTTTTCATGCCAATGCCTCAACCACTTAAGTTTATCGGTTGAATAATATTATCAACACCCTGACATAATGTCAATAGAAAACACCTTCAACACCTTAGTTCTGAACCATATATAACAATGTCACACCTATTCCCCGGTAAGTTATGTCGTTTTTTTTACATGTTATGCAATAAATATTGAGAAGCAATTTTTTTCATTATATGATAGTATAGTGTAGTTTAACAAATAGGAGTGTCATATAATTATGAGGCATTTTTTTGTCATAAACCCGCATTCATTCAGAACTCTCAAAAGCTGGAAGCAGATTATGATGGATTTGGAAAACTGCTTTTCGGTCGGGCGCAGAACAGAATATAAAATATACACATCACGACATCCCAGAGATGCCATTGCTGCTGTGGATCGTTACATGCTCTCCGTGCCTCCCGATGAGACGGTAAGAGTCTATGCAGTCGGCGGTGATGGGATACTTTTTGACTGTCTCAACGGCATGGTGGACTTTCCAAATGCAGAGCTGACAAGCGTGCCGTATGGCAATGCAAATGATTTCGTTCGCGCTTTCGGCGAGGATGTAAAACCGGCTTTTCGCGATATAAAAGAACTCTCTGCTGCGCCTTCCTTCCCTGTTGATATTATTAAATGCGGCACAAACTACGCAATGAATGAAGCAAACATCGGTGTCATCGGTCAGACCATGTTATTTGCCAATGCAATATTACGCCGCGCCACCAAACAGTGGGTCAAGCGGATTACTCCGCATATTTATACCATTGCCGGTCTGAGAGCGATGATGAATAAGGAAGTCTTGCATCAAAACTACACAGTTACCATTGACGGGGAGGATATCTCCGGATCATACGGCAATATGCACTTTTCCAACGGTCCGTGTAACGGCGGTGCTATGACACCTAACCCCTATGCAATTCCCAATGACGGGCAGCTCAACGTTATTTTTATCGGCGGTAGTAATACTCTCAAGCTAATATCAACACTACCCGATTATGAGCGCGGACGGTTTGAAAAGCACAAAAAATACTACAGCCACAAAACATGCCGAACAATCGAAGTGCAAAGCGAGCTTCCGCTATATGTTGAAATAGACGGTGAAGCCTTTCTCGCCAACGAAATGAAGCTTGAATTGATTTCCGGCGGTATTAAATTTTTTGCACCCGAGGGAATAGGGTTTGCAGATTATTCGCACATGGCATATAGCAAGGGTTAGAGCTGCGGGTTTGAATGGAGTTAGTATAGATGGAAAAAGAACAAGTTAAGAAAAAACGTCGTATTTCAAAGAGCTGGGTGATTGCTACTTCAGGCATTTTTATGATTTACGGATTGCTTTTACTGGTTGAAGCCCTGTTTTTCGATACCGATATGCGTCATACTTTAATCAGTATATTGGCGGGTGTTCCGATTTTCGCAATTATCATGTCAGTATATTTTCTACTTCCCCGCTCGCGATATGTGCCTCTTTATATCAGCATTTTTGCAAATATCATATTTCTTTTGGTAGCTTCTTATTTGCAGGAATTGAGCTTCTATTTTTTCTTCGTTTTTCTGATTGTCGGAACCCTTTCCGTGCTGAAGGACTTTAAACTGCTTTTGATATTTTTAGCGGTGTCTCTTTGCATAAATATTCTCGCCATATCCATCATGTTTCCGCGTTTTGAATGGCTCAACCACTTTCGTTTCTTCAATCAGTTTATAATGACTCTGTACGGCTCTATACTAATGTTAATTCAAACATACAATGTTGCGTCAAAAGAAGGACGCTCTGAACGTGCGCTTGCGGCATTTTCCTCTCTTTTACGCAGTACGCCCGATATGGTGGCAATTACCGATAAAGACAGAAAGATAATGTATCTATCCGATCAAATGGCGGACTTCTTTCGTTGTCCGAACAAAGAGTATGCCATCGGACAGCCTTTAGTTGATTTGATAGCCGAAAAAAGGATGAAGTCCATGTTTGCGGATATGCTTGATGCTGATGGTTTTTATGAGGCGGTTACTGAAATCAGCAGTGAAGACGGGACGAAATACTTCAGGATAATCTCTGACAAGCTCGCCGGTGATGCCGATGGTATGTACATTGATTTATCCGAAATAACTGCTACCGTTGAGGCTCAGATTGCTGCAGAGGACGCTAATAAAAGCAAAAGTAATTTTCTCGCGACAATGTCACATGAAATCAGAACTCCTATGAATGCGATTATAGGGATTTCTGATATAGAGTTAAGCCGTGAAGGTCATTCTCCTGAGACAATAGACTCTTTTGAAAGGATAGGAAACTCCGGAAAAACACTTTTAGGAATTATCAATGATATATTGGACCTTTCCAAAATCGAAACGGGAAAACTTGAATTATTACCGATAAAATACGAAACAGCCAGCTTAATCAACGATACCGTACGGCTAAACATCATGCGTATCGGTGTCAAACCTATAGAGTTTAATATAAAAGTTTCCGAAACCCTACCGTCATCCTTGTTCGGCGATGAACTCCGCATCAAACAAATATTGAATAATATACTGTCAAATGCCATTAAGTATACAAACCAGGGCAGCGTGACATTTGAAGTTAGTTCTCAACCTGCCGATGATGGCATTACTCTTATATTTACAATTCGTGACACAGGACAGGGCATGACGGAAGAGCAGCTAAAGGCTCTGTATGATGAATATTCAATGTTCAACCGGGATGCTAATCGAATGACTGAAGGTAGCGGACTCGGCATGAGCATTACAAAAGACCTTATCGAGATGATGAACGGCAGGATAGAGGCGGAAAGTCAACCCGGCGAAGGTTCAACCTTTACAATTTACTTGCTTCAGCAACCGGACGGCAGTGGTGTAATCGGCAAGGAGTTGGCGAAGAATCTGCAAAACTTCAAATTCACCGGTAAAGTACAAAGAGCAGAGATTGAACGTGAATATATGCCGTATGGCAGCGTATTGATTGTTGATGATGTGGATGCCAATCTGTTTGTGGCTAATGGGCTTATGAAGCCGTACGGGTTAACGATCGAGACTGTTATGAGTGGTTATGATGCGCTTGATTTGGTTCGTGCCGGCAATCAGTACGACATCATATTCATGGATCACATGATGCCGGGAATGGACGGTATGGAGACCACAAAACTTATCCGTGAGTCGGGGTATTCACATCCGGTTGTCGCATTGACCGCAAATGCTATTGCAGGGCAAGCCGAAATATTTCTTGATAACGGCTTTGATAACTTCATCTCAAAACCGATAGACACAAGACAACTCAACAACGTTTTGAACACTCTGATTCGTGACAAGCAATCACCCGAAGTACTGGAAGAAGCGAAGCGCCAAAAGGAAACAGGAACAGTTGATAAGACAGGGGACGGTTCTCTTGTGTTCCAGCAATCTCCTGAACAAAACGCATATCCGGGGGGGATGGCGGATCGAGTCCGCCATGACGAAGTAGAACACCCTGACATCCAACTTTCCACCTTCGACTCCCAACTTTCCGCTCTAAAAACTATCCCTGCTCTCAACGTAGATTCCGCATTGGATGCTATGAGCGGTTTACAGGATGTATACATAGATACTGTAAAACTCACAGTCCGGTTGTTACCTGAAAGAATTGAAAAAATGAACCGGTTTATAGACACCGACCTGAAATCCTTCACTGTTGAGGTACACGGATTAAAAAGTGTGTTAAAAAATATCGGTGCAACGGCATTGGGAAATCAAGCAACTTCGCTTGAACGTGCAGCTATGGAAAGTGATCAAAGCCATTGCGATGAGCATTACCCGCATTTCCGGTCTGCGTTGGTTGAGCTTATGGAAAACTTAGATACTGTATTCCAAAAAAACGATGAACAACCAAAAGATACTGCTGATATATCAAAGCTCGCGCAGGTAATTGACGAAGCAAAAACCGCCGCTGAAAACTTTGACCGCGACAGCGCATTGGAGCTTCTTACACCGCACATAGATTTTACATATGGCGAGGACGCTGACCGGATTTTGAATGAGATTATTTTTGCGCTGGAGGCATTTGATTGTGAGAGAGCGTTAAGTTTAATGATTGAAAATGAGGTGCAGTTTCCTTTTTTGGAGAACACACAGATAGGGTAGCATTAAATCATATATGAAATTTCGGGAGGATTATTTCTATGAGTCAATATGACGGAGAAAGATATTACCACAGGATACCCGGCTTGCTTGTACCGAGAGCCGATGATGATAAACATGAAACAATGCATGTTAATATAAACCGCTTCATTGACACTATGCCGGGATTGGTTGATTCGATGGAAGAAAGCGTTGCGAAAGACGACTTGGAGAATCGACCCGATACTCTGATTAATACCATCGAAAAGCTTTGCTCTTTACTACAAGATATATATGCCCGCGGACTGGAAGCAGATGCGATGAGACTCCTGCGCTTTGCCAAAAGTGATGGCATGGTGGATGGAGCTCGAAAAAATATGCCGGCCTTTGTCATGGATCTTCTTTCGTTATCTGTCGCCCTGCAGAAAGCGCAACGCTTTGAAGGTTCAGATAAAAAAGAAGAAGTCAGCGAAATAGAACGGCATGCAAGTATAGCAAGAGACCTATCGGCTGTTAAGATTCTAATTAATGATAATGAATACGAATCAGCAAACAAAATGATTACGGGACTCGCGATGTATAATCCGGAGGATGAAGAAATTGTCAAGCTGTTGCAATTGGCAATAGCAAAGAAAAATGATGAATTAAAAGCTGCAGTTGATGCTCTGTGCGCAATGTATACTGAATCGATAAATCAACTGGCGGGAACCGATTTGTCGAAAATCATACTTGCTGTTGATGATATGCCGGAGATTCTATCATTTGTCAACAATGCGCTCAAGAGTCATTACAAGGTAATCGCAGTACCAAGCGGAAAAGCTGCACTCAAGGTACTTGAAACACAAAAGCCCGATTTGTTTATCCTTGACATTGATATGCCGGAAATGGACGGCTTTGAGTTAGCCGAGAAAATTCGATACATGATAAGATATAAACAAACTCCACTCATCTTCCTGACCGGCAACTCTTCAAGGGAGCATATAGCAAAAGCAATGGCTATCGGATGCAACGATTTTATTGTTAAGCCTTCCAACCATGACTATCTGCTGACAAAAGTCGGAAAGTTTCTCGCAGAGTAAGTTTTAGAGTTGAGTTAGCCGCTTAACCGTCAGAATTTTGTCATACTTAGTTACATAATCCGTCATCTGCAATTGAAATACCAATCTTTCTATGATAATATCATAATATTACGCGGAGGACAGTGACTATGATAACACAAACACCTATGACTCCTGAGCAATCGTTTTTTGCTGTATTTTGCATTGAATCTCTAGCTGATGAGCTAGGGACAAAAGGTGATGAAGTTTATAATATACTGGCAGAAAAGAGCGACATCCTCGATACCTACATCATCCCAAACTATGAATCCCTTCACACACAAGGCAAGGGATACATTGTTGATGAGTTAATCTCTCTTATGAAAAAACGGGGAGTATTGCAATGATTTTATATCACGGTTCTTATATAGCTATTAATGAACCTTACCTTCAATACTGCTTTAAAACACAGGAATTGATTGATAAAACATTGAAATTTACAGGTTCGGAGGAAATGTAATGACAGCAAACCGCACTCTTGTTGGACATAAATTCGCCGGAGTTATAAGCGCATACGCAGAACTCGCCGACATCCCACTCCGTGAGGCATTCGACATTTTCTATAAATCTAATCTGTACATCCTAATCCGTGACGGAATATCAGATATGCACTGCCGCAGCGACGGCTACCTCGCCGAGGAGTTACAGATGGAGTTGGGGTTAAATGCTCTTCCTTTGTGACCAATAACCATTTCACCATAGATGTTTACTCGCTCGTTATCTGGAATCCAATTGCAGTACTCATCCTTGCCCACATTCAAAGCGAACTTGCCGTCTTTACTAATAATTGGGATAAGATAATAATTGTTTGTTTTTCCAACAATATGTGCTTTGCCGTGTTGTTTAGTAAACCTTGTAGCTATTGATGTAAATCCAACAGAATCTCGTATTACTTCTGCTCTTCGTTTTACCTCTGAACAATTCATTTCATCTGTAACAGATAGTAATTCTTTAATATCTGCTTCCGTAAAATCCTCTAATGTATTTTTTGGTTTATTCTCAAAAGAACATTTAGAAATATTATTTGATTGCACATTGCATACGCTGTAGCTTAGTGGACAACCACAATGAACACAAGCTGCAGCTTTGTCGCTAACATCCCTACTGCATTCAGAACATTTAATTAAAGCCATTTCAATATATCTCCTTTTCGTTATTTGGAAACGAAAAATGCCGCGTATCAGAGTGAATTGTTAGGTTCACTTTACATACACAGCATATTATGTGCGACACAAACAACTATTATGTCTTGCACCTTAGTGCATTACGACATATAATAGCCAAACGGTGTTGCTAAATGCAATTGTGTACGTAGTATTGGTACGTGTACAAGGCGGGAAGGGCGGCTACCCTTCTCGCCTGCCGTCAGAGTGTCGTATACGACACTTTAAAACCTGACGAGGCACTTTCGTTTCCAAAATGAGTATATATTGCGGCAATTTGAAATGCAAGTTATTTCTCAAATTATGAGAATATTTACCGGCAAGTGTTATGCGTACATTACTATTAACTACCTAATTGTTATTTGTGAATACTTTGGAACATTTATGTCTGCTCAACATTTTTATCTTGACAATTCTTTATATAATGATATAATGAAAATGCTGAAAAGCATTGTGCCGCATGTCGTTGGCGGGGTATAAGAGTACGACTAGCTAATATTCGCCGCGTGCCTGCGGGCGGGGTATAAAACGCAGGCTTGCAATATCGCCCCTCACATAAGAGGGGTTTTATTTATGATAGGTGGAATTATGGTTGAAAATGGACTATACAAAGTAAAAGACCAATATTATATTGATTTTCCTCATGATATGCACATTCAACAAAAGGGAGGCAGACCATTTTATTATGCAGTTAAGGATAATTTCGGTGTTTATTGGTTAATACCGCTAAGCAGTCAAGTAGATGTATACAGACAAAAAATTGAAGCTGTAGAAGCTAAGAGAGGCAAAGGAAATTGCATTACTTATCATATTGGAATAATTGCAAATCAAGAGAGAGCTTTCAGAATTTGTAATATGATACCTGTATCTGATGAGTATGTTGACGGAGAATTTGAAATAAACGGGTCACATTATGTCGTTGGTGACTTAAAACTTATAAGAGAAATAAGTATAAAGTCAAGAAATTATATTAAACAAGTTGAACTCGGCAGGATGTATTCACAGGTTGATGCTTTAAGTATTCGTAAAAAGTTGCTTGTTGTTAATCAAAACAAAATTCAATCAGAGTAAATCTACTCCGTGCCTCTCATTAGAGCATCCACTATTTCCGGGTGGTCAAAGACATTTGTGGATCTGTTGAATATGCCGAAAGTTTCTTCCCAGCCCCATTCCTGTTGCTTTGTGACGTAGGACATGTTCGGGTCCCACCAAAAGCATGGAATGCCTTTTGATTTGGCATAGGATGTATAGAACTCTGCCCATGCTACCCTTGACTCTAAGTTGTTTCGGTTAATTGCACCCATCTCACCCATTATGACGGGAATCCCTTGGCTAACGAACAGATCATAGGCTGTATCGAGTGGCTCGGTAATCGGGCGTGTGTCGTTTGTATTGTCCGCACTCCACTCAATCGGTCTGTCGTGACCCGTTCTTAGCGCGAACTCCCAAGGTGCATAAGAGTGGATAGAGACGATGATTTTATCAGGCACTGTGTCTGTCGGCATAACCAGTGCTTTTTGTGCCGTTTCGGTCGCAGATGCGGCGTATGTAGGTATAAGCAGAATCCTTTTATCATTAAATCCGCCTGTTCTTCTGACTGTATCTACGAAGTTTTGATTGAGTATATTTACATTGTTATGTTCCTCTGCCGTCCCGCCACTCCATTCTGCGGAGCTGCCTCTTGTTCTCGGTTCGTTTAGTCCCTCAAAAATCAGTTTCTCGTTATAATCTTTGAACTCTGTGGCAATTTGTTCCCATAATCGGGTGTAATATTCTTTCGTTCTCTCCAAATCCACATCGCGCATTGAGAAAAAGTATTCGCAATGGTGAGAGTTCAATATGATAACCATATCGTTTGCGACAGCCCAATCCACGACTTCTTTTATCCGTGCCATCCAATCCTCACGGATAGTATAATTCTCATCAGTAGCTTTAATCCAAGTGACCGGTATACGTATGGCGTTGAACCCGGCTGCTCTCAGTGCGTCTATGTTCTCCTTTCTGGTTATATCGGGTTGCCATCCGGTTTCCATTGCAGAAACAGTGGGGTTGTCACCCAGCCAAGTCAGGCTGTGGGCATCGAATGTGTTGCCGAGACTCCATCCCACACGGATGCTCGCCACCAGTTCAGCGGCTGTTATGTCCTTGAATAAATGGTCAGATATGCCGGGGTCGGGAGTCGGTTCAGGCGTAACTTCAGGCGGCTCAGCCGTAGGAGGCGCTGTCATAATTGGGTCTTCCACCGGCGAGCTGTCACTGCACCCCGCCAGAGTCAATAGTATTATCAATGCTGAAATAAAAACCGCTGCTGCTTTTCTCAAGTTGCTCTTCTCCTTCAGATTATTAATTAATAAAATGATTATGCCATCCATATCGGCAAATGGCAATACAAACCTCTGCATGTAAATAAACACTATTGATAAAGTTTATTTGTTACATTACAATGTGTAACATAGTTAATTTTATGCATGCATTTAGTAAGGACACTACTAGTAAATGATAGAATACTTCAACATCTACTATTTTTTGTATCTGTTTCTCTCTATAGCTTTGCTGGTAGGGCTTTATCTGTTGTTGCGAAATAGGGATACAAAGACCATTGAAATAGTACTCTTTAGCATACTTCTTGCGAACTTTTTGTTGCATTTTCTCAAGCTTGCTTTTGGATACTATCAGGAGCGGATGCCTTGGGTTATCAGGACTATTACGCCTGAGAATATCTGTGCAGTCAGTGTTATTATTTTTCCATGGTTTTTCTTGTCAAAAAGAGCTGTCTTGAGAGATTATATGTTCTACATGGGTGTGATAAGCGGTGTTGGTGCAACAGTAATCCCGATTGACGTAATAGGGTTTAATGCGTTTGAGTTTGAAACGGTAAGGTACTACTTTGCACACGTTCTCATATGGGTCGTCCCATTGCTTATGGTGATGCTGAAGGTTCATACGCTTGAGTTTAAGCGGATATTTAAAGTTCCTTTGATAGCATATCTGGTATTGTGTGTTATTTTGGTTAATGAAGTAATATTGACAGGTATAGGCTTTATCAATGAAAGACACTTGTTTAGTAACGAAGTCAGAAATGCCGCCTTGATTTTCGGTCCGAATCCGGATATTCAATTCGTCGGTATGTTGTTTCTTCCACTGACACCGGAATTGTTCACAACAATACCCATCGGCGAAAACGCAGGTTCCACATTTTATTGGCCGATAATATGGATGATAATTCCCTCATATATATACCTGGTCATTTCCGGAATATTGTTGGCACTCCCGTTTGAGTATAAGAGAATACTAAACGCAATATCAAGACGATAAACCAAAAAGAGGTAAACATGATAAACACCATTTTATTTGATCTTGACGGAACACTAACAGATTCTAAAACCGGTATCGTTAAGTCAGCTCAATATGCGCTGGAAAGCTTCGGGATAAAAGTCGAAAATACTGATGATTTAACAAGCTTCATCGGTCCGCCAATAAGACAATCATTTAAGGATTTTTTTGTTTTTGATGATAGCAATGTTGAAAAAGCTGTCGAGAAATTTAGAGAGCGATATTTTTCAATAGGTGTTTATGAAAACGAGATGTATGAGGGAATAGACATTTTGCTTGGTAAGCTGAAGGATAAAGGCAAAACTCTTTTTGTCGCTACATCAAAAGTAACAACACTGGCAAATACGGTTTTATCACATTTTAAGATTGATAGTTATTTTGCATTTGTTAGCGGTTCAGAGATGAACGGCGACCGTTCAGAAAAAGCCGAAGTGATAATACACGCTTTGGAGCAAAACAATATCACCGACTTATCAAGCTGTATAATGATTGGTGATCGAAAGCACGACATACTCGGAGCAAAAGCCGTTGGTATGAAAAGCATCGGTGTCCTCTACGGCTATGGCGGCTTTGATGAGCTATCAGAAGCGGGAGCGGACTGTATTGTTAAAGATGTTAATGAGCTGTCAGAGTTGTTGCTAAGTATTTCATAGGCTTAAAAATGACAAAGGATTGGGCATAATTACTATGATACCAACAAGAGAAGAAGCAAACCAATTATTGTTATGGGCAGGCGAGCAGAATCCCGGTGTATGGACAAACCATTGCAAGGTAGTTGCCAGAGCCGCAGAAGCAATCGCGGTAAAATGCGGGCTTGATACACACAGAGCGTATGTATCAGGCTTGTTGCATGATATCGGGAGATATGCAGGAGTCAGAGGGTTATATCATTCTTATGCAGGATATGAGTTATTAAAGAAAAAAGGGTATAACGAGATCGCTGATGTTTGCATTTCGCATTCATTTTCTACAAAGAATATAAACGAGTTTTTTGGTGAAAATGATTGTACTCCTGAAGAAATAGAAATAATCAGACAATATTTAACCGAATCAACATACACCGATTATGATAAGCTGATACAACTCTGTGATGTCATGTGCGTAGCGGAAGGAGTAACGCTCATCGAAGTGCGGATAATGGATGTAATCAGACGATATGGGCTTGCTAATGTGTCGTTAAACAGAATAGAGGCATTCTTCGAGCGAAAGAAATACTTTGACAACCTCTGCGGTATGAACATTTATGATCTATTTTACGATGAAATAAGAGATGTCAGTTTCAGATGAGGTAAGTGCCTATAAGAGTTGCAACTATTTTATAGTTGCAATTTGTCACAATATTATGTATAATGAACAGGGAGATAGAGTAATGGGTAAAAAAGACAAGTTAATCGCTCGACTAAAATTAAAACCTAAAGACTTTACGTTTAGTGAAGCAAAAACACTAATGGGTTTATGTGGCTATACTCTTTCAAATGCAGGCAAAACAAGTGGCTCCCGTGTTTGCTTCATTAAGGGAGACAAAGTATTCCGTATGCATAAGCCACATCCAAGGCAAGAGTTACCCGCATACCAAGTTAAGGAATTGATAGACGAATTGAATCAGGAGGATTTGCTATGAAAACAACAATGAGTTACAAAGACTATCAAGGTAGCGTTGAGTTTTCTGATGAAGATAACTTGTTTTTCGGTAGACTCATAGGGATTAATGATCGGATTCTTTTTGAAGGCGATAGTGTGGAAACACTACGCAGCAATTTCCAAGAAGCCGTTGAAGACTATTTAGAGGTTTGCAAAAAAATGGGCAAAAACCCGGAAAAGGCGTATAAAGGCACATTCAACGTGCGTATCAGTCCGGTTTTGCACAGAAATCTTGCTATTTATTCTGCATCACACGGAAAAACATTAAACTCGGCGGTTGAAGAAGCAATAAGGAGTTATATCGGTTAATTGCAATTAATTATGTAACTCAATCGGGAGCTGAGTGAAAGGTATGCATTACGACAACCCTGACACATCAAAAACCTTTGTTTAGTTTTCTTGCATCTCCGATGAGCTTTGTCGCTTGTTTTCCGTCCAGATGTTCGAGAAATGCCAGAGCGTACTTGCGTGAGGTGCCCAGTATGTCACGGCATTGGGCGAGGGTTATTTCATCATTTTCTTCGAAATGATTTCTTATCAGCTTAATCGCTTTATCATAAGTTTTTCGCAGCCAGAATATCTGCTGTGATATCATTACAAGTTCACCGCCGGATATCATGCTCTCAAAGACTTGTTCGAAATCACGTTTTTCGTTTTTTGAAAACAATGCAGAAAGCTCATCGGGAGATTTGACATCATATCCACAGCCGGTGAGTTCTTTTATCAGCTTCTCATGTATGTTGCTTTGAGTTGGTGAATAAGATATTGAGAAATCAGGAAGTGCCGCTGATTTCTCAGAAAGCATTATAACTCCATTATCGCTTAACTTTTTTAGTACAGCAGTTGCCTCTGCTGTATCAGTGTTTTGCAAAAGTTTTTGGCGAAGCTCCGCAATATTCATGCCTGCTCTTAAGGGATATGATTTATGATAGCTTTCAAGATATCCTGTACATTCCTTACTTAACTTTGATAAAACCTTCTTTGATATATACTTATTCTGCATGAGCTGAATAACGCTTCCGTCTGCAACAAGCACTTCAACGGCATCGATGCAGGTTTTTTTGTCCAAATCCGCTCTTTTACACAAGTCTGTTTCCGAAAACACTCCACCCAATTCATATGCGGCGAGGTCAGTTAACTCCTCTGCACTCCCCTGCTCACGTATTTTTAGTGCATTTAGTGCTTCTTCACTTCTTGATATACGTTTTTTGGGTTTGGAATCTAAAATCACACCGCCGCCTATTGTTTCCATCGGGGAAAAAAAGCGCACGACAAACCTATCCCCCCGCTTACATGGCAGTGGTTCTTTCAGCTTCAACCTTGCATAACAACTTTCTCCATGGTGCAACTCACTTTGCCCGATGAGCATGGCTTTTGCCAGTAATGTCCTTGCACCGTGGTAAAGATGAAGCTCCGCACTGTTTTTTATAGTTCTTTTTGTATCAGCCAGAACATTCAACTTGACATCAATTGCATCGGTAACATTAACCGTACCTTCTGCTGTAATAACATCACCGCGCACCACAACGCCTCGTTTTACTCCGCCGAGGCTTATAGCTGTTCTTTGTCCTGCAAAAGCGGTTTCTGTGTTTTCTCCGTGTACTTGAAGATTTCTGATAGGTGCTTTTTCACCCGACGGCAGTATCTGTGCTGTGTCACCAACCTTAACAGACCCTTCTATGAGCGTGCCCGTTACGACTATACCAAACCCGTCAACAGGAAACACCCTGTCAACAGGTAATCTAAACGGGATTTTGACATCTCTCTCGTGTGCATTATCGAGCAATAAACTAAGAGCGTCCTTCAATTCAGAAATCCCCTCGCCTGTAAATGCCGATATGTGTAATATGGGCTTGCTCTCGAGGAAAGTACCAACTACAAGCTGCTCGATATCATCAACAACAAGCTCTAACCAATCAGCTTCTGCTTTGTCGGCTTTTGTCACCACTACAAGCCCGTCACCTATACCCAGTTGTGCCAAAATCCCAAGGTGTTCTCTGGTTTGCGGCATAACACCTTCATCAGCGGCAACAACAAGCATCGCTAAATCAACACCGCCGGAGCCTGCAAGCATATTGCGTATAAACCGCTCATGCCCGGGCACATCAATAATCCCCGCCCTGCGTCCATCCTCAAAATCAAGATACGCAAAACCCGGCTCGATTGTTACACCACGACGCTTCTCTTCCTCAAGCCTGTCCGTATCTATCCCCGTCAGTGCCTTAACAAGCGTAGTTTTCCCATGGTCAACATGCCCCGCAGTACCAATAATAACGTTTTTCATGTATGTTAATTTTCCTTCTTAAAATGCCAACAGGAATTGCGCGCTCAAATGCGTAGTTTTCACCCTATACGAGTGAGCAATAATTGCGGAATAGAACTACCCGCTAACATCCGCCACGGCTTTAGCCACATAATCAAAATCATCTTCAAAAATCGTGCGGACATCAAGCACTAGCCTGTCGCTTTCTATACGTCCAATTATAGGTACCGGTTGTTCGCGCAGCTTTTTCTCCAGCTTTTCTACACTTAATGCACCCTTTAATGCAATAGCATAGGAATCAAGTTCCAGTCCGGGGACTGCTCCGCCGCCGGCGACGCTTTTTGTTTTTATCACCTCTACATCACCGCCGTTTTTTTGTATCTCTTCACACAGTTTTTCAACACGTAAGCGCAAAGCTTCATCTGTCATAGACAGCATTGACAGCACAGGGATATCCCGCTCCGCTAAGCTCAAATCTGCATAGACACGAAGCGTTGCTTCCATGACTGCAATTGTCATTTTGTCCACTCTGAAAGCACGGTACAGCGGGTGCTTTTTCATTGCTTCTACATACTTTTTTTGTCCCAAAATGATACCGCATTGCAATCCTCCGAGCAACTTATCACCGCTGAATGAAACAATATCTGCTCCATTTTTTAAGCTTTCTTTTGCAAGCGGTTCGTCATGCAAGCCATATTTTTGCACATCAACCAATGCACCACTACCGATATCTTCTATAACAGGAATATTATGCAATTTTCCGAGAGTAGTGAGTTCTTTTATAGAAACCGATTCCGTAAATCCAACGACTTTGAAATTGCTGGTATGTACTTTTAGTATCGCCCTTGTATCTTTGTCTATTGCCGCTTCATAGTCGGCAATCCGTGTTTTGTTAGTCGTGCCGACTTCCCGCAGCTTGCAACCGCATTGTGAAATAATATCGGGAACACGGAAGCCGCCACCGATTTCCACAAGCTCACCTCGTGAAACAATGACATTTCCATCACTAGCCATTGAGGATAAAATCAGCAGAACCGCCGCCGCATTATTATTAACGATTAACGATGATTCGCAACCCGTCAGGTTCTGCAGATACTTCTCAATACCACCCGCTCTATTGCCCCTCTTCCCTTTTTCGATATCGTACTCAAGCGTACAGTAAGATGATGCTATTTCTACCGCTTCTTTTGCCGCCGCTTTTGAAAGACTCGCCCTGCCAAGATTTGAATGCAGTATAACTCCTGTACCATTAATAACTCGTCTGATACCTTTTTGCTCCCTTGTGCGCTTCCCTGCTAAATCCACAACCTTTTTTGCAATATCATCATCACAAGGAATTTTATCAATCTTCCCAATCCTCAACCCCTCACGCAAATCTGCAAGAACGTCTCGCACAGTCTCGACAATCTCATGACGATACACCTCGCAGTTAGAAATAAGCTCATGTTGCATAAGCTTATCCACCTGCGGGATTCGTTTATATAAATTATTTTCTATATGCATAACCTGATACTCCTAGCCCTGTCATTCTGCGCTTTAGTCGCAGAATCTATTGCTGTATGGTAAGTGTTCTACCATAAATATTACATAGTTGCGATGTGGATTCTGCGACTGACGCGCAGAATGACGGTGGGGGGTACTTCGATTAGTTACGTGGCAGATGATATATAACTAGTAACATGATACTACCACACACAACCAAATCGCTCAATACTGTTCTTGCAAAATCGTTGTACATTAAATATAATAGTTGTTAGTGATACGGTAACGCATTAAATCCAACGGGATTGCGGCTCGGAGGCCGCAATGACATGAAGAAAGGTCATATACATGGAAAAACTTCCTTCGCTTTTTGAGTATAGCACCGGTGGCGGCTGAGGTACTAAGATAGCTCCGGGTGAGCTTAGAGCTATTCTCAGCAGCATAGCATGCCCATCAGACGACAGGTTGCTCGTCAGCTTTAACTCGTCCGACGATGCGGCTGTGTACCGGTTAGATGATAAGCACTGCCTGTTATCAACAACCGATTTCTTCCCGCCGATGGTTGCAGACGCAAGAACCTTTGGAAAAATCACTGCCGCTAACGCACTTAGCGACATATATGCAATGGGCGGTAAGCCTCTCTATGCATTAAATATTGTTTGCTTTCCGCAAAACTTGGACAACCGCATTTTACAAGAAATCCTGGCTGGCGGTGCTGAAAAATGCGCTGAGGCAGGAGCTCTTCTTGCGGGTGGACACTCTATCTATGATGAAGGTATAAAATACGGGCTTGCCGTCACAGGGATTGCCGAATCCGATAAATATTATTGTAACAACACCCCAAGGGTCGGTGACAAACTTATACTGACAAAGCCACTCGGCACAGGAATCATTACAGCCGCATACAGAGGCGGCGAGGCAAAGGTAGAAAATATAGAAGAAGCTATCACCTCAATGGAACGCTTGAATAAATACGCAGCCGAAAAAGCCGCAGCATTTGACATCAGCGCATGCACGGATATAACAGGCTTCGGACTCATTGCACACCTTCTTGAAATGCTCGCAGGAAAAGCTTCCGCAGAAATTTACTGCGACAATCTACCTTATCTACGTAACGTGATGCACTACATTGAAGAGGACTGGATAACAGGCGGTGGCAAGCGCAACCGTGACTACGTAGGCTCTCGTGTTGATACAAGTAAACTCCCGCTATGGAAAGCAGAATTAATGTTCGACCCCCAAACCTCCGGCGGTCTGCTTCTGGCAGTGACAGCTGAGCAAGCAGATGAGCTATTAAACGAGATTAAAGCAAGCGGCAACACAAAGGCATCCATTGTTGGTTATATCAAAGAACTTGAAAGCAACGAATTATCTTTCAGTTAATCAAGCTTGCACTTGACTTCAATCAGAGTGGTATGAAGCCATTATGTTTGATTCTGTCAAGTGTAGCCATGGACGGTGTTGTCAAGGGATTTCGACATTATGCATAAACTATTATATTCCATCGAAGATTTTTGCTAAGCCAAGGCTTGAACCCAATCTGTCGTGTTTTTACGATTTTCGCTATATTTTAAAGGACGATACTTTCTTCCAGTTAGCAGGAAATCCCATCTCATGCAGTAACACGTTGTGTGAAACATTATTTGATAGAGAGACAAACCTGTCAATTATCCTTGACATTTGCCTTTTGAAGACATAGAAATCCTCTTTTTCAAGCAGGTATCTAAACGCAACAACCATGCTGAATAAATCTCTCTTACCGTATATGTATTGAGTTCCCTTTTTTACTATCCCAAGCTTTGCATGGATGACTGTATCAGGTATATCGTCCTTGTTTGCGTAAGAAAATAATCTGTCATTATGAGCACATATGTTTCTGAACTTTGCCATTGACCTCAGGAATTGTGCGAGTTCTTTTTCATTCACATTGCAAAAATTTTTGCTGATATCAATCTGTATATCTTGAGTAAAGCATTGGTACATCATAGATATATTACCGAATGTCAGTACTTTTACCAAGACCCATAATGGTACGTTTCCATATTTAACCCTATGGTGTGCGACATAGTGATATTTTGTGGTAGTCTGTACAATGTTGCAAATAACACCTATAAGTCGCTTTAAATCGCGTGCTTTCTTAGGACTCTGGTCGTAGTTAACTGGTGATAAATACTTTGATTGTTGGTTACCGTGTTTCATAGAAAAATAATATGAGAGCAAGGAACGCATTTTTTGCTCAATTTGTAAAATATATTTCAAAAATAATTCTCGCAGACTCTCATCATACTTGTATAGCGCAACAACTTCTTCGAATGTCGTGTTATTTTTGTACTTCTTTGTTGTTGTGTTCCAAAACAACTTTTTATATCCACTTATTAGTGCATAATAGCTGTTTTGCTTCAGCATGGCTTCCGCATAGTTACGGTCTGCTATAACAAGGTTTTTTTCGTGCTCAAGCTTATCAATTTGTTGTGTATAGGTTAAGAATGGTTTATGTATCTGCATAGCAATATCTTCCTTTGATATAAAAGAGGGCTCCCGCAGGTGCCCTCCCGGTCACAGGCCTCACAGGTGTCTGCAACACGATCACACCATTAATTTACACCTTTACAGGTAAATTGTCAAGCTTTTGTTTACTTCAATCGTATATCCTTGCGGCTTTAGCATACTCTTGCTTAAACTGCTCTCTTAGAAACGAAGGCGATAATATTTCTGCATCAGAACCAAACTTAAAGAAATAAGCCATCGCCTGATGTGTCGTACACCGGAAAACATAGATATCACTATTCACTTTGCCGTTGCGTTCACTGTCAATGTACCGTGAAGGCCGCATATGTACCTGATTGATATATTTGCGTTTTCCTTCATCAGTAAATCTTACGACTATCTCATGTATCTTATCTTCGTCAGCGATAAACATTGTGCCGTGCTTTGCGCGGCTTTCTTTTATTTTTCTAAGCTGCTCGGGATTCAGTTTCCCGCTGCCGGCTTTTTGCTGTCTGTCGATTTCCGCTCTTTGAATTTTTGATAAACGAAATGATTCCAATGTGAAATGTTCGCTATCTACTGTACCGGGAAATGATGCCGTCGGTCTTGCGTAGCCTATAAGATAATTGTACATTGACAACTTATCTGTTTCCAGTGAATGCGGCAGTATATATAGCGGCTTCTCCGGCGTATATGCATTAATCATTAATGGAGTTCTCATGTACATTGGTGAAACGGTTGATCTTTACAAGCGTTTTAATACTGGTTATGGAAATATATCACCAAAAAATTGCTATCAAGGCGGGCAACCGACCAATTGCAAAATCAATAATTTAATTCTAAATAAATATCTCAACAATGAAATCACATCAGTTTATTTTGTCCATACATCAGATTATAAACGAATAGAAAAATCGGTTTTGAGTAAAGTTAAGCCATATTATAACGGTCGATAAGGAGTCAATATGACTCTAAAAATTCTTAATTATACTAAGGTTGAAGGGCATCCTAAGTATATAACACTACAAAAAAATTCTTCTCAAGCATTCTTGAGCAATAGTTTCTTTTCATTAAAGGTAACTTCGGTGCAAATAGGTTGGGTGCAAGTCATCCATAGGTGAGTTTATTGATGAAGAGCTCTATAGAAACGGTATACCAAAAGAAACCACAAAAAAATCATGTTTAGAACTTCACTTTTACAAGTTCTGTCTTTATTTGTGCGCATCATCAATTAATTCTGTGACAGAAGATGACGCTAACATAATAAATCATTTGTTTAATAAGGATTT
>WRDH01000008.1 GCA_009783555.1 Oscillospiraceae bacterium | reverse complement strand
CGGCAGTTTATCATCAGCGTTAAGGTTCTCGTCTGTGTATGTCTGCTTAACAGTAATGCCAAGAGGTGCAAGTGTTTTCATACACAAATCAAAATTAGGTTTATACGCTTCTGTTGCAAATGTTTTATTATAAGGGTGTTCAAGAGTCAAAAGAAACTCACCGCCTCCTGTTCCCATATCCAATAATATATCGGAATCTTTTAAGTGAAATTTTACTATTTCCTTATAATCCCATGTTGGTTTAGGGCTGTCCCAACGTCCGTTTAAATGTGAAAAATCCCAGCCCTGAAAAGCAAATACTTCCTCTTCTTCCCACTGCTTAATTAATTTTGTTTCATTCATATATCTGTCTCCGTTACTTTTCGACATTCTTATATAGTACGCTCTATTTTATACCCCTTGTAAAACCCGGTAACGGCAAAACCGACCGCTTCTGCCGATTCACGTTCTTCATCGCTATCTACCATGTACAACACTTCAGTTTTTTCGTTGTCAAAAGCATACCTGGCAGCAAACGTTATTAGTTTTACTCTCCTATTAATGTCAGACGCTTCCACGCAGAATATTTCCGCTTGCGTCGAATCATGCATTGACATAATAATATAATCAGAAATTTGCCCATTGCACCGCATGCAGAAAACGCCCCACCTTGAAAATTCACGAAAAAGCCGTTCTCCTGTCCAGTACATATCAGGTCGGCATATGTCGTGGATAACGGTAAACTCCCAAAAAGATTCATCCATCACCTGTTCAACGTCAATGATTTCGGATTCATTGATTTTATCTGCGTTCAGAAACATTTGAATGCAGTCATCTTCAAGTACAGCACCTAATTCGTCCAACACAGCAAATGGAATCTCGACATTACGAAAACAAAACCATTTGTCATGACCGGCATAATCGGTGTTGAGTTTTTCCCATACCGCAGGGAAGTCTGTGCTGTTAATATCATTTATTTGTAAGTATTGTTCAGCATCTTCAACAAGAGCCTCGATGCCGTCTATAATTATTTTCATAATTAATACCCTGCAACCTCCTCATCTATAGAAAATATAAACAACATATCTCACGCTGTTTTTTATATTTCAATTCTGATAGTAATACTAACTGAACAAAGATACACTTGCAAGAGGATATTTGTGTATCTCTTTGTGAATTATTTTTTGTATCAAGGGGCTACGAATTGGACGTTGTTATAGATATTAATTACGAGCAGTTTCTGTCCGTGGGGGCTTAGATTTGATGCGGTTGAAAAAAGAGATTTTCTTGTGTTTTACCATGCGATAGTATATAATAAAGGATGGAGGATGCGTCATGAGTTTAGATGTGATAATAGATAAATTAACACCATGTTTAGAAGAAATATCAACGGGGAAATTTTTCCAAACAACATTTTTATAGCAGATGTCGAAGAGCTTGATGGATTGCAAACCGAAGGTTGGAATTTCGACTGGGCGGACAGTGAACTAAATCGTTATAATATATATAAACTTCAACTGAAGGATGACGAGGTTATTCAAGGTTTGGTAGCGGCAGAGGTGATACGTGGTGCTGTGTACATTCGTTTAGCCGAAAGTGCGCCACACAACCTGGGGGAGAACAAAAAGTTTGAGGGTGTAGGCGGCCACTTATTCGCAATCGCAATTAAGTTATCAAATGCAATGGGCTTTAATGGATATGTATTCTTTGATGCAAAGAACATGAAGTTAGTTGACCATTACACAAAAAAATTTGGTGCAAATCGAGTTATGGCAAGAGTTCATGTATACAGGATGGAAATAGTTGAGGCAAATGCACAGAAACTGCTTGAACAGTATACTTTGGAAGGTGATTTAAATGTGCGATAATGCAACATGTAAACAGACATTGGATGAAGTTGCCGAAGAAGCCGGTGGTTATGTAAGATACATCCCCGGAGAGCCATTAGTAGTGGAAGCAGATTACCGTGCAATGTCAAGATACTGCATTGAGCGTGGAATAACTTCTGATGAGCTGACAGAAGACGAATATAATATGTTTCTATACAATGAGCCATTAATTTATGCTTAACATATCAATGAATCAGTTATCTGTGATTTATACACAGAAATCGCATTTGTGTCGCCAATGATGACACAAATACTTATCGGTAAGGATTGATTATCTCCTTGACGAAAGCAAAATCAAAAGTATTGATGATGCAGACAATCTTAAAACAAAACTTCGTGACTACTTTGAAAAATGGATTCCTGTTAATGGATTTATTGCATATATAGCGGAAGAGAATAATAACGTATTTTCTACAGCATTTTTATCAATCGTTGAAAGACCGCCGAGAGCCGCAGACTCATCGTATCTTGTTGGAACAGTGTATAATGTTTATACATATCCAAATCACAGGAGAAAGGGAATTGCTACCAAGGTAATGCATGCGTTATTATCAGAAGCAAAGCAACGTGATGTTGCATCAGTAGATTTGTTATCAACTGATGATGGAAAACACCTGTATGAAAAACTTGGTTTTGAATTGCCATCGTACACTTTTATGCGGGTAAAACTAAAAAACTATATACTGAGCAGGAGTGCAACTTGATTTGTAATGGGTCAAACGAGTTTGCTCATACTAAACCATTATGCAGTGGGTCACACATGATTGCCACAAGTGCTGTGGACAAGTATAAGCAGTTCTTGTCGGTGAAAAATCAAGAACGGCAGGGGCCTTATCGTTATCTGCCGCAATTCAAAGAAAATATACTATTTCCTTGCAGTGAAGAAGAGTGTTTGATCGAATCTGCGTTCTGGTTTGAGCATAGCCAAGTAATTAGGACTAATAATCTCATTGATTACATCTTTACAAAGAGCAGGTTTTGTTATCCGGTTTGATGAAACATAGCTTCGCCATCTTTGTCCGCTAATTGCAAACTCCTTATCTGTTTGTTTACCAAAAGCCATTTGTCGATATATCTCAGCTAGTCTGATTTTTCTGGACTTGCTCAATTCCCATAAGCACCTTGCTAATCGCGCAGAGGCTCTCATCGGACGACTCATAGTAATACCAACTTCTAATGCGTTGTCAATAAACAAACGAGAAAATGCATAATCACTCCATACTACAATATCAAAAGCATTTTCGGCTAATAATGGAGATTGTCCTTGAGTTTTCCATATTGTCTGCATTATAAGAGGTTTCTGCTTTTTTAGATACTGTTTTTGAAATTCGTTAATACATGAAGAGAGAAGTGGTGTTTTAGCACTCATCTCATAATCATTTACCCAAGAGCCAATGTTTGCACAAGCTTCTTCGAATATGTCTCTAACATTCACAACATCTTTTTTAATACTGTCAAACATACCTAAAGCGCAATATGATGTTGTTGCGGATCGTACAACCATTTCGCAACCCCATAGATTTTCAGGTTTGTTACACGTTGTCATATCAGGCAAAACTGTCAGCTTTACTTCAAGAGGTGCAAAAAATCGCTTATCAGTATGTTTTACGACAAGATCAATTCCATCGACAGCATCAAAAGAGTATTGCTGGTATGGTTCATATCTCGATTCAAAATTAAAACTAAGCTCACAGAGAGGTGTAGCTCCACATCGAAAAACATCATTGAGTGATATTTCGGTAGCTTCAACACAGAGATTTCCGTCCTTGACTATAAGTTTATTATAAATAGCTGGCATACCGAGCTCCATCATATAACAAGCTACCGATGTAGGAAAGCCGTCCGACTTTCCGCATTCCTATCTGTGGCTCGATATACAGCCGTACAAAACTCTCTGTAGAATGATAGTGCGATGTACTACCGGTTATCTCAATACGCTTCTTTGCATTAGCAGAACGTCCGGGCGGCGCGAACAACCAATACCGGCGCGGAAACGATGCCTGTATTGTCGCAGAGGGAGCAAAAGCACCGGCATATCCCGGACCGACTGTAGTTAGTTATCGGGTAGAGGTTACGAGAGGTCCGACAAATATACGCTCCGAGCCAAGCACAGACGGACAGCAACGTACCGTTGTCGGTTCTGTAGTCAGTCCGAGACGATTTCAAATTGACAGAGAGACACGCGGCGCGGATAGTGGAGCTCCGGGCGGCGTTTCTCTTTGGGGTCGCATAGTAAACGATGATGATTTTACCGGGCGTTGGATAGCATTACGACTCACTGTTACAATCGCTGCACCGCCGGTTGTCGTACCACCGGCTATTGTCACGCCGCCGGACTCGATAATCTATATCGTAATGTTGGGCGATACTCTAATCCGCATCGGGAACAAGACCGGTCGCAGATGGCAAGATATCGCAGATGCAAACGGCATAAGAGACCCTTACCCGATATTCGCCGGACAAAAGTTAGCGTTGCCATAGTACACCTTTTAGTACACCTTTTAATTCATCATGTTTGATTTTTAGTAAATCATACATGATTGACAAAAACCGTGAAGCCGTTGGAATAACTCATGTTTGACTTTTTCTCCATCATATATGATAATAGCGAAAGTACAGGCTGATTGGTTCGAGTCCAACTTGAGGACCAACGCCTTTCCAAAGGCGAACTTGTCAGGGTTGGTGAGGGTGTTGGTTTATTACTTAATTTTACTTAGGAAGCTAAATTACCCTTCTAAATCGATTGGACTCTCCAGCTTTTTCTGTTGTTCCCGTTCCAGTTGTTTAATGCTTTTATCAGGATTTGGTAGGTCTTCAGGCATTGTGCCACCCATTTCCTTAATTATTTGGCGAACCTTACGCCCGATCTCTTTATGGGCTTCGTTTGCTTTCACCTTACCTCTTATTTTCTCACGTTTAATTTTTTCTTCTGTTTGTGTCGCACGAAACAGGTTTGCAGCAAGTTCGGTACTACCCATGTGGTCAAGGATTTGCTGTGACTTTTTCAACTTCTTCCGTATATGTATATCTTTTGCAGTTAAGCCGCCATATAAACCTTTATATCCTTCATTTTGAAATATGGCATAGTCAAGCGGTTCGATGACTCCGGCTGAGCGTGCTGCATCAGCTAATTGTGTATTATGTTGTGCCAACTCTGCTCTTATTGCAAGTCGGCGTTCATCTTCCGGTAATTCTATGGCTTTATCCGCTAGTTCCTGTCGCCGCGTTTGTACGGCGAAGTATGTCTGAGCCTGAGCTATGACTTCTTTCCGAGTATCTCCGTTTTGTGCTACGAGATAGCAAGCGTATCTTGTCATTGCAACATCACCGATTTTACGGACTCCTCCGTTTGGCATTTCATATGATTTGTTGACGTCAACAAAATGTTCAGAATCGTTGATACCACTGCCTTTACAAGCGTCTTTTGCTTTTGTGATAACTGTGGTAAAATTACGCCATTCCGTATATTCAAGGACTGGTTGCAGCTCCCTCGCAAACCAATATTCGACCCCACTTTTTGGGTTAATGTGTTTAATACCTTCAAATAGTTCCATATTATCTGACCTCTATTAACAAAATCGTTCTATTCCATTGTTTTTATCTGCGTTCAGAAACATTTGAATGCAGTCATCTTCAAGTACAGCACCTAATTCGTCCAACACAGCAAATGGAATCTCAACATTACGAAAACAAAACCATTTGTCATAACCGGCATAATCAATGTTGAGTTTATCCCGTACTGCGGGGAAGTCTGTGCCTTTGATATCGTTTATTTGTAAGTATTTGTCAGTATTTTCGATAAGAGCTTCGATGCCGTCTATAGTTATTTTCATTATTAATACCCTGTACCCGACTTATCGTAACAAAGTGCCATTTTGACACTTTGTTCATGTCGCTGAATATTTATTCGCAGAGGGCATTCTGTATTTTATGAACTCATCCACGCTGTCTGCATTCGCAAAATCTCTTCTCGCTGCAAAAGACAGCGCAGATTTTTTAATTAATGCTCAACTGCTTGTCACAACTTTGCGCCCGCCTGTCATGGTACATAATTATTCGTGACATTTTTGTTGTCGAGGCACAAAAACAATATCATCTTACCATGCCGCGCCGACTATGTAAACGGCGTTTTTTTGCCGTTTTATCAAAAACATGCCCTTTACAAGGAGAGCTGGCATTAAATGTTCACAAAAATGTTACTATATATCCTTTTTTGTTCACATTTTTTTGATAATATGACTGTTATTCCTATTATAAATTAATATGCATTAATAATTACGCAGGCAAACAATGGAGGGTTATGGAACAAATATAGAATGGATTAGGTGAGCTGCTATGAAAAAGATAACTAATAAGAAAACGCTTAATAAGCTAAAGTCCCTGAGCGCTAATAACCGCGCCAAAAGGGGCTTATTTACACGAAATCGAGGCAAGTTCCTGCACAGCAACCTTATAGAAAAGGCTGTTGTGTATTGTCTTGCAGTGAGCCTATTATTCGGTATCGCCGGCTATGCTGCGATATCACTCGCAGATGATGGCGACTATGGTGGCGGCTATGTCGCCACAGACGCATGCATACTCTGCGACGACCCCGACTGCGATGGCGGCTGCGCAATCGTGTATACACCCGCATGCAGCGACTGCGGCGACTACGACTGCAACAGCGACTGCGGAACAGTGTATACACCTGCATGCAGTGACTGCGATGTTGACGACTGTACAGGCGATTGCAAAATCGTGACAGACGCATGCGTGGAGTGTGATGACGGCGACTGCGATGGTGATTGCGATGGTGACTGCGAAATCATAAAAGATGCATGTAAAGACTGCGACGGTGACGGCTGTGAGGAATGTAACGAGCAGAAAGATCCCGATAATTCGCCAAACTCGAAAGGCACACAGGAATCGAAGATTCCGGATTATCCTTCAGAACACTTAACCAAGACCCCCACTCCGTACGAGAAGGCTTCGGACTTATTGGGTTTGGATGTGGTTCTCGACGATGAGGAGGATGACGAAACACCGGGCAGACAAGTAGACCTCGAAATCAGGACTGTGATGCTATCGTGGCGAGGTCCCGATGACAGAAATTACACAGAGCCAATCTCTCTTGTTAGTAATGCTCAGCCTATCAGAGTAGACAACGGCACAACAGTTAGAATAGATTTCGACTGGGCGCTTATGCCTTCGGGTACGGGTGCGGGTTATTCTGAGCGTAACCTTGCACTAGGTCTGGGATCAGGACTTGGAGGAGGGCTAAAAGCCGGCGATTGGGCTGACCTTCAGCTTTGGAGACCCGCTGACAGCGTCACGGGAAGACCCAGTGACATGGCTGCATTAAACCTCACTTATCCGATTGAAGTAAATATGACTATAGCAGGCACTTCAACTCCTATCGGCGAGATGACCATGACAAAAGCAAATGACGGAACAATGAGGATAGTTTTCAATGAAGAAATAGAAAAGCAAACTACCGTAAGCGGGCGAGTAAGGATTAGTTCCCAAATCCGCTTAAGCAGTACAACAACAGCAACACAAGAGGTTCAGTTCTTCAATAACAGGTACAGCTTCATGTTTGTGTTCAACAGAGTAGACGGAACAGGCTCAAACATAACTAACCGCTATTTAAGACATTACCCTTCGGGAGCAGCGGTGCCACTTCAAACAATAACCTGGCAGGCTGATGTCAACACTGCGCTTGTACACAACATAGCCGCTAACAGCGTCACGTTAATGCTGCATGCAAGTGATTTGGCTAAAATACCTACCCAAAATATCAACGGACACACTATAGAAGATATATTAAGAGATGTAAAGGTAAACATTCTCAACGTTGACCTTACCAGTACTTTGCGTGATAACGCAGATATAAACTATTTCCCGGGATTGACGGTAGGTGCACCTCTGATTGGCGGTCCGGCCTTGATTGACGGCGTAGATTATGCAATTACAGAAGAACTTGATACTGATGGCAATCAACTTGTCATTTTGACATTTAGATCCGGTTACTTAAACAGCAGGGCTATTCGTATAGAATATACAACCAAAGTGGATCCTGAGGATGGGCAAACTTACAACTCCAAAGAACACCATTATATTACCCGTGCCACTCTCAATACTGCGACTCCGGTGCACGCCGAAGCCCTTTTCGCAAATGTCGGCGCATGGGTTTCACCTCCTATAGAGCATCATAAGACAGGTAGTTTAACAAATTCCGGAGCCACTACAGGTGCAGCTATAAACTGGACTATTAACGTGAACAGATTCGGGACTGCGCTTAATAATATAGATGATCTTGTTATAGCCGATGTGCTTTCTCCCTATCAACTATTGCCCGAGAATGTAACCTTCACAATTCAAAGGCGCAAGGTCATTGCACCCGTTTCACAAGTCGGTAGAGGCGTGACCTATGAAAACTACGGAGACGCGGTCACACTAACTTACGATGGCAGCGCTTCCATCACTTCCGGAGGGTATACATTAAGCAATGTTGTCCGCGACCCCAGCAATCCTTCAATCTCTGACTCGTTTATATTGACAATAAACAAGGATCAACTTCGTTATCAGGTAGTGCCCGAGGGCGGCGGTGACCCAACTACACACTATTATAGCTTCTTGATAACCTTCAGAGTGACTATACCGCAAGGCTACGAAAATTTTAATCATCTTGGAACATACGCTCCTCCGGAAGGCGGTACAGCCGTACGCTCTTGGCGCAACGATATAACCGTAACCCAAGGATCTGAGGCACCAGCGAATGATCGAGGTAAAACTCATGGAATCGTTGCTTTGCCGTCAGGCGGTGTCTCTACTACCCCTTACATGGAGAAATCCAGACAGGGTGATGTCAACGAGAGAGACGGCGTGATTAAATGGTTAATAACAGTCAACCCCAGATCAAGCGTTCTGACAGGACTCACTATAGAAGATACCTTCCTTGAACAATCAGTCGGCACTACCGGAAACCCAAGCGTAACAAGTACTATTGATCGTACTGACGGCAGCCCCAGAATGCATGCTCTTTTAGACGATGCGTCTCGTCCATTTGTGGTCACCTTAGGGGGTGACACGCTGCGTAATATTGGTTCTGCTGAGTTTAGTAATGCTGATGCAATCGCAGAAGATCCTAAAGCTGCTCTGGAGTATAAGATTGACGATGACGGTGTGGATGGTTTTGACATAACTCTTAACCCCCTGCTTGAAGTAAAAGGCGCACAGTTAAAAGTGGAATTTTTCACGAAATACAGTATGGGTACAGTTGATCCTGCTACCGGAATGTACAACGACGGTTTTCCCATCAGGTACTGGAACATCGCTGATGTGCACGCTAAAACAAATGGGGCCTCTTCTGCTCGAATAAACCATTTAGGAACGACAAACAGTATCAGAACAACGACAGACAGAGACTACGGCGATACCACCGCAGCCCGTGTTAAAAACATCGCCAAGAGCGGGAGGTATGAAGGCGGCGTATTTACATGGACAATCGACTTTAACCACATGACCCAGGCAAACCTCGCAACAACTATCACAATTACCGATTGGTGGTTTAATACTCAACAAGCTTATCAAGCCGGAGGTCTAAGATTACAACTAATTCGAAATCCGGGTAGCACTGATTCAGCAAAGCCGGAAACTACGGAATGGATTAATGTAGCTGCCGGAGCTCCTGGAGCTCTACCTCCTGCACCTCTTAATAATCCACATTTGACGCTGATGACACAAGCAACCGGACTTCCGGCAGCAAGCCAACTCGGTGGCTCCAATCCTACTCGCGAAAACATTGGATTTAGATTACATATTCCTAATGTAGCAGGAGCCATAAAGATTATTTATGAAACAGACCGGGTAACAGCACCGGCGCCTTTGGTTGGATCTTACACTAACAATGTACGGGTGGGTACCGCACCTGCCATCACGGCATCCGTGACTGCACCAACAGGATTGTATGTGTCTAAAGACAGTGTTGCAGGAAACGGCAATACTATTAACTGGAGGTTGACACTCAACCAGCCCGGATTGACAGTGAGAAATGCACAGGTTCTCGATCAGTTGGGTAAAGGGCAGATTCTGCTTCCGGAAAGCATAAACGTATATAAAGGAAGCAATACTTCCGGAACATTATTGAGGCGAGGCACCGGCACCCTTAATGCCGACGGTACTGCCGGTAGTCCTTGGTTAGCCAATGAGGATTATAGAGTACATATTTTTACCAGAACGGTAGCGTCAGGTTTTTCGCCTTATCATGTTGACTATGGAAAGACAGATATTAGAATTGTTTTCAACCCTGCCAGTAATCCTTCTACCGGTCTTCCGTTTTATAATTTCAATACTGCGCATCACATCACGTATACCTCAAGAATAGACGATAACTTAGTTGAGCTTAATAGAGATGGGAATTATCAAGTAGAAAACACAGTAACATTCACGGGCAGTAATATTACAAACTCAACCGCTTCCAAAATTGTTCGCGATCCATGGACGGTTATCAGTGCCGAGGTTACCATCACATCGATTCCGTTTTACGTGTATAAGATTGATAAATTGGCATCACTTGGTAAAGGTTTAGAACTTGTTGCTCCTGATACTGATACTCCTACTGCTCCTGATGTCGTGGCGTTTGATCCCAGAGTGCATGATCCTGAAGCTTTTGTGCTTGAGTCGGGAGCTGTGTTTGAAGTATGGAAGAAGGGTGATGCGGAGCCGCTATTTGATTATCCCGTAAACCATATTAACAATATGTCGGTTCATGTCGCTAATCTACCGCCGGGTAATTACATTCTTAAGGAGGTACATGCCCCGGACGGATATGCTCTTGGAGATATTAACGAAATAGAGTTCACCGTCACCGACGATTGCAATATATACGGTTCAGACACAACCTTCATATTCGCAAACATGCCGGTGCGGGATGTGACTATTACAAAACGCGATGCAGAGACTCAGGCACTTTTGCCGGGTGCGCTCTTCAGAGTTTCAGATGCTAATGGCATAGTGGGCGAATTTAGGACGGGTCCGAACGGGACAGTCACTGTACCCAATCGTGTCGTAACCTCACAACTTACGATAGAAGAGATTGAAGCACCGCCGGGATACCGGCTCTCCACCCAGCAGAACCCCCGAACGTTTGAGGTCAATATCATGGCTTCAGCCAATAATGCATTTGGTACATTTCTTAATCCACCCATCCCAACTGCTCCGGTGACTGTTGTGAAGCTTGATGCTGATACTGATGAACCTCTTTCGGGTGCAGTGTTCACGCTGACAGCCTTATACACACCCGGACCGTTTGAGAATATGACAAGAGCGGCATTTCCGATGAGGACTGCAACAACAGACTCCGAAGGCAGAATTGTTTTCGCAGGTGTGCCTGTGGGTAATTACCTGTTAACAGAGACATCCGCTCCGACGGGGTGGCTGCGTGATGAGGAGTTCTCCCGTGAGATTGAAGTCACAATGGCAGGTACAGCGGCAGTAGGTGTAGTTGAGACCTTCCATAACGAGAGAATACGCTATCCCGTAAATGTGACCGTCATTGAGCAGGGAACGCCCGGAGTTTCTGTACCGGGTGCAGCGTTTGAACTTTTAGACGAGGACGGCAATGTCATAGGGCGTGCAACCTCAGACGAAGAACTCGTAAAATTACTCGAAACACTTCCGCCCGGTAACTATCGTGTGCGTATTGTAACCATTCCGCCGGGATATATGCTGGCTCCGGGACAGACGGCTACAAGAGACGTGGTTATTACAGACGAAGGTATTACCGTCACATTTATACTTATTCCGATACCACCGGACGCACCTCCGCCACCACCTCCGCCACCACCTCCGCCGGAGGACCCGCCTCCACCGCCGCCTGTCGTGGTAGTTGAAGAAGAGGAAGACGAAGAAGAGGAAGACGAAGACGAAATAGTCATCGAAATAACCGAGGACGATGAGCATGTGCCGGAGGCTGACTTTGATGATGTGCCGCACGATGATTTGCCGGCAACCATAGCAACTCCGACAGATACTGACGCAGCTCCCCCGGCTCCGCGTACTTACAGAGAGTCGATACAGGAACAACTCGACAATCAGACGGGCAACATATTCTTTGACTTGCTCGAAGGTAATGTACCGCTCGGCAACTTCGGAGTCGGCTATGCATGGTCGCTGCTCAACCTCCTGATGTCAATGCTTGCACTGCTCAACGCTGTTGTGCTGATGATAACGCTCTTTGTTAAAAGGCGTAAGAACAGGGTAGAAGACGAGGATGATGAGTATAGTGAAGCTGATGCTGCGAAGAGAGATGATGCTGAAACGGATGGCGAAGAAAACAAAGAAAAACGCTTCCGTCACCGCCTGATGAAGCTGAGAGTACCGGCACTGCTTGCGGGAATCATTCCGCTTATACTCTTCCTGCTGCTTGAAAACATCCGGCTCCCCGTAGTCTGGATAACAAGATGGACTCCGCTCATAGGCGCATTCTTCATCCTGCACATGGTGCTGCTGCTGGTGTTCCTGGCTATTAAAAGGGAAAACAAGCCCGAAGATGAAGACGAGGACAAAGACGAAGAGCTTGACGCAGCCCCCTCAACTAATGTAGTATAGTATTGCAAAAAACTATAATCGCTCACGATTAAATATAATCGTGAGCGAAAGTCCGAGAAATGGAGAGCTCCGAATGAATAGAAGGTTATTTGTCTTATTGGCAGGAATGGTTTTATTATCCGTGTTTCTTATAGCATGCAACAGAACCGTGGATACCCGCCAGTATGTAAATTATATAGGTGTGGTGTTTACCAACGAGGCAAGTGATATTGTACACGAGCTTTTTGTATTTCCCTCTTCCGGGGACGGAACTGATGTTTTTGAACAGGATATGGGACCCGATATAATCAAAAACACCAGAGATCAAAGAAGGTACGGGTCGTTTGGAGTTACATTAGAGGTGGTGAACACGAGTTATCATGTGATGGCAAGAGACAGAGACCGGGGAATTTATATTTTCGAAAATGTCCCTCTTACCAACGCCTGTGAAGCAGTAGTAACCAACGATTCCGGAACTCCCGTATTGACTATTCACCACAGAGACGGTAATGTAGATACAATGAGAGGGCAGATTGTCCGCGAAGGCGATGCTCCCGCGCATACTCAAAATCCAATCAGAAGAGAGATTCCCATACGTTTCACTCTACATAACCATACAAACGAGAGCATATCATTCGTTACCATGCGAGAAGCAGACAACCCCGAAAGAGGAGAGGTCTACCTCTTCGAGGGAAGACTCCTTTCCGACGATACCGCTCCCGTGAACATAAGGCTATATGAAGAAGATATAGTGATAACGGAATGGATTGTATATGTTGAATTTGAAGAAGGCATCTCAATGCTATCCGCCGAAACCTTCAACCCCTGGGAAACCGACGATTTGGAACTGTCCATTATAAACGGTGACTTAGTTTTTGAATAGTTAGGATAAAGGAAAGGAAATAGTTATTATGCAGACAGATACACCTAATAACAATCCCGAAGAAGCAGCAGAGCAAACAGCACCCGCCGAGCCGCAAGCCGAAGCACAAGCTGCACCGCCTGCTGAAGCGCAAGCAGAACCGCAAGAAGAGACGAAACCCAAGGAGCAAGAAGCCGATTCTGCCGCTGCAAAGAAAAAGCCAAAGGGTAAGCGTAAGCAGAAGAGGCATCCCATAAAGTCATTGCTTAGAATCCTTCTTGCACTCGTTATAATTGCCGTCGGCGTTTTCTTGATACTCTATCTTGTGGCATATTTCGCAAAATACGAATCGATTGGCGCTATGCTTGCAAGCATGCGTGTTGAGCTTGATTTGATGTGGCAGCGAATACGAAACTGATAATGCATAGAAAATAACTATCTTTATTATATTGTGGATTTGGCAGTTAATTCGTAATCGTTACGCAAGCTGATAGTAATGAAAGGAACGGATTTATTATGGAAAATACACCTGTGCCTTCACCCGCTGAAGAACAAGAAAAACCGGCTGCGGAACAACCCGCAAGCGAAAATAAAGGGGCAGAGAAAGTCGAAAAATCGGCTGAAAAAGCTGAAAAGCCTGTAGAAAAGAAAGCCCCGGATGAAAAAAAGCCGAAGAAAAAGAAAAAACGCCGCGTAGTAAGGACAATACTAAAGATTATCATTTGGATCATAGTAATTGCGGTAGTGGTATTTCTAACCCTCTTCCTGACCTCAAGAATTGCCGAATTTGAAACAATAACGGACATGCTCGAATACATACGTGATCAGTTGTCATAATGTTGCCGGCTAAAAGACAAGGGGATGGTTCATCTGTCTTGTCGTGGCTTTGAAATTTTGCTTGCATTCACTTAAAAAGTATGCTAGTATGGCTTTCCGTGGGAATCCCTAGTATATATAAGGAGCATCGGTTAATGGATATCGTTAAAAATGTTTTCGTGTCAATACATATATTATTATGTCTTGTTCTTATTTGCGTAATTGTTTTGCAATCCGGGAAAAACTCGGGGTTGTCGGCATTTACGGGAGCCAATGAGTCGTATCTTTCAAAGAATAAAGCAAAATCCCGTGACGCACGTCTCGCCCTGGCAACAAAATGGGTCGCCGGAGTATTTGTTGTGCTTACCGTTATTTTGAATTTAATGTAACAGCTATAGTAAAAAGTGGAATTGTCCCAAAATGGGCCAATTCCACTTTTTTGTTGCTTCTACTCCACTATTTCTCCATGTTTGTTATCTTCCGATATCGAGGCGGCGTTGTATTCGTCGTAGTCGACGTGCATGTAGGTTGCGAAGTCGGGGCTTACGCGGATGACGACTTCGTCTAAGATGAGGGATCTGTCGCCATGGACTTTTACCTTTACTATGTCTTTGTCTGCTACACTGAATTTTTCCGCGTCTTCGGGGGTGATGTGGATGTGCCGTTTTGCGATGATGACGCCTTCTTTTATTTCCCTTTCGCCTTTGGGTCCGACAAGCTTACATCCGGGGCTGCCTTCTATTGCACCGCTCTCGCGGATGGGAGCATCAAAGCCAAGATATGTCGCGTCTGTAAGCGATAGCTCTATTTGGTCAGCGACGCGGACGGGTCCGAGAATAGTGATTTCTGCGGATCTTTTAGGTCCGACAACCGTTATTTTATGCGGGGTTGCGTACTGACCGGGCTGTGACAGCATTTTCTTGATTTCCAGCTCAAACCCGTCGCCGAACAAAATATCAAGCGTCTCACGGCTGACATGACAATGCTTGCCCGAACCTTCAATCTCTACTTTTTTTACTGACATAACAATCTCCATTTCACGTTATTTTACACATATTTCCGGTAAATTTTGAGTCATTGCGCTACAAAGTATCGCCATAACTCACTTTAGCATTTTTTTATTTAGAGTGCAAGAGCTTCTGTTACAAATACTTCTTCACTTTTCAGGTAAATTGTGCTAACATTAGGATTAGGATTTAAGATTTAGGATTCAAAAGCGTCGTTAATAGAAATTATATTATACATCATAGTCTGTATCGTCGGTTTATAGAAAATGAGGTGAAGCTTGTGAAAAAAGCCTTGGGAATGATAATCAGAAGCCTTGACTCTGAAACAGAACTCATGGGCTTTATTGAAAATGCAGAGAAATTCGGACATAAGCTTGATTGCGTAATTGTTGCCTATACATGTCAGCACGACCCTAAAGTTGAGCGAAGAATAAGTGAAAAGGTTCCGTTTTACGCCGTAAATATAAACAACCCGCTCTATTGCAAAGAACAACTGCTAAAGCGGGGAGTTTCCGATGCCGCTATGAAAGTATTGCTTGAATGTCCTGTCGATACAAAGAGCGGACTGGTTCCATACGGTTTTAACCGCATGATAGTGGTTATGGAAGCGATTTTACGCGGAATGGATACCTTGTTCTTCATCGATTCCGACGTATATCCGAGAGTTCTTAAGAAAAACGGAGATAAGCTTGAACTTGAAGATATTGACTTTTTCGGAGCGCACTTGCAACATCTAAACTCCGGCGCGCAAGTTACAACAGGCGAATACAGCGGATATAACATTCTGCCTCATGCATCGTTTGACGGCATGGGCGATTTGCTGGCAGGCGTGCAAAAATCAAATATGCTGGAGTATTGGGAAAAAAGCGAAACTCACAGATGCCTGGTTATCCAGGAAGAAAACCCCGAGGCAAAGCCGTGTAAAAAAGTTTTGGGCGGCAATATGGCTATACAGCTCTCCGCATTCTCGCAGCTCCCGCCGTTTTTCTCTTCGCACTATTACATGGACGACGTCCTGTACCTATGCCGCGGCGAAGACACTATGCTCGGTCTGGAAATCGCAAAAGGCGGAAGAACCTGCACCGACATCGGACTTAACCCGCTGCATGACACATACAAAAACTACCCCGTCGAACCAAACCTGCGCGAAGACAAATCCGTACAAGACCGCTTCTACTACGCCTGCACAGGCTGGGTCGGCCGCAACCCCCTCTTCAACTACTTGTTGGGAAGCGACCTGGAAGCCACAAGAGAATACCAAAGAGAGTGCCTGCAAAGAGGTCTGGCATCATTGGCGAAGTATACGGGTAATCCGAGATTTAGCACGGTACTGAAAAACTTCGACGTAAGTTGGAACAGTTTAAACAGGTATATAGACGAGTTTAAGCAGGTGTCCGAGGCTTGGAGTGAGTTTAATGATAAGGTTTAGGATTTATAGGATTAAGGAGACTTGAACAGTGGGGATTGGAGTTAATATATTTAATTACGTAAAGCGTAGCCATGGACGGTGGAGCGTCCGTCAGTAGAGTACAGGACGTACTCTCTGGCGGTAGTAATTAAATATATTAACTTCAATTCACACTGCTGACGAATAACAAAAAAGAAAGGAAACTGCCATGAACGTACTTATGATTAATCACTTTCCTCTCGATGGTTCCGGTAGTGGAACGTATACCCGTAATATTGCAGTGCATTTACAGAAGAAGGGGCATAAGGTCTGTATTATCATGCCTGAAAACACCAAATCGTTTTCGCCTGTCCCTGATGTGAGCATAATCCCTGTGTATTTTCAACACACCGAAGTCATCGAAGGCATGTTACCATTCAATTTCCCCTGTTTTACCACGCATCCCCGAAGTACGATGACATTTGCCGACCTTGATGAAGAACAGCTTGACATGTACCTGTCGGCATTCAGAAGCGCCGTAAATCAAGCTGTCCGTGAGTTTAAACCTGATATCATACACGGTCAGCATATTTGGCTGTTAAGCTGGCTTGCAATTGAAACGGGTGTTCCATATGTTGTTACTGCGCACGGTACAGACCTTATGGGCTACAAGAAGTGGGAGCGTTTCAGAAAATACGCTGACGAGACTGCGCAGGGTGCGAAGCGTATTATCACGATATCAAATGACAACAACGATTTGGTCGGTGAGTTGTTCCCGACATGTGCAGATAAAGCTATTTTCATGCAAAACGGGTATGACACGGAAAGATTCTATCCTGCCCCTGTGCCAAGAGAAGAAATAGAGAAAATGATAAGCGGAATTCTCGGCAAACCAATTAAACTCAAAGAAAAGCTTCTTTCATTCGTTGGTAAGCTCGCGCACTTCAAAGGCATTGACATCATGATTGAAGCATTGCGCATGTACGAAGAAAAGTATCCGGGCGAGGTCACGGCATTTATCGCAGGAGACGGAGAACTGGCAACCGCACTTAAAAAACAAGCGAAGGACAGCAATTTAAGTGATCTTTATTTCCTCGGACATCTGGACAGCACACAACTTCGCAAGCTCTACAGCACAGCGGATGTCAGCCTTGTTCCATCCCGCCGCGAACCCTTCGGGCTTGTAGCGATTGAAGCTCTTGCTTGCGGCTGCCCCGTTATTGCCACAAACCAAGGCGGGCTTACGGATATTATTAACGATGATGTCGGCACACTTGTAAATGTCGAGGACGCCGAAGACCTTGCAAAAGCAATCCACAAGGAGCTTCATTATCCCGATAGAGCACAAAGAGGAAAAAATGCCGCAAAGTATGCGCTTGATAACTACGCTCAAGGCTCATTGATGGAAACTTTGATTGGTATATATAATTCATAAATAAGGAGGCACATGTTAAATGCGAAAGGTTGTACTTATTCCAACGTATTGGTCTCGCGCAAAGAAGGAATGGAAGGAAGGCGATGCCGTCTACGACCACCCGACGCCTATTGACGAAGACGGAACGCTTGCACGCACGCTTGAAAGTATGAAAATACTTACGGAAAAAGACTTCAAGCTGGTTCTGCTCATTTGCCCAACTACGCCCGAGGTTGCCGATGCCGCCCAGAGACGGGTCGTTAAAATAGTCGACGATGTAAAGCTACAGGCGGAAACCTATATTTTCACAATTTACGATTTGGAAAGTATTGCTGAAATTATCTACCAAACTGATACGGAGCGTAAGGTCGAACCGCTGCTTAATATGGCAGGTTATGCAAATGTCCGGAATATGTGCCTTCTATGCGCTGATATCCTGTCCGCCGACGCCGCTATCCTGATTGATGATGATGAAATCTTTGAAAAAGCGGATTGGGTTGAGAGCTGTGTTGAGTTTCTTGGAAAAAGGATTTACGGCGACGTTGTATACGGTATGGCAGGGTACTATACCAATAAGTACGACCAATACTACGACGATGTTAAGATGGAACATTGGATGACATATTGGGATAGATTCGGGTTTAAGGCAAAGGCGTTTGACGAGATTATCGGCAGCCCGCCGAGGGTAAAGCGTACTCCGTTTGCGTTTGGCGGCGCGATGATTCTGCATCGTGACCTGTTCCAGAGTGTGCCGTTTGACCCGGAAATAACCAGAGGTGAGGACATTGATTATCTTATCAACAGCAGAATGTACGGTTTCTCATTTTTCCTCGACAACACTCTTGCCATCAAGCATTTGCCCGTTCCCAAAAAACACCCGCAATGGAAACGCATCCGCGAGGACATCTACCGCTTTGTCTATGAAAGAGCGAAAATTGCATCGCAGTACAAGACAGGCAACATGGTAATGGTTGCGCCGGAAGACTTTGACCCTTACCCCGGTGAGTTTTTGCGTGATGATTTGAACGAAAAAATATTCCGCTCAAATATGATGCTTGCTACGGATTATATGATGAAGGGCGATTCGGAGGGTGCACTTGAATCGTTGAATAATATAATGATTGCGCAAAGAGATGCTCAGCCTGAGTTTGACGCGTTTAAAAGATACCTCGCTACCCAAAAGCTGTGGGAAAGCCTGTGCTCCATAGTTGCGCAGAAACGCTATGATCTTAGGGTTATTATGGAAGATCACAATCTGACAAATCATCCGATTTTAAGAAACGAGCAGAGCGTCCGGCAAATGGGCAAGGAAGAAATTATTGAAGCGCTTCAAAAAGCATTTGATTTTGAGCTCAGCAAAGGCGGCTGGGAGACTCTTGCCAAGATGTTCCGCGTAAAAACGTTCTACGAGGACGAAATGCTGTTTCGATGCGGGGATTTTAATGAGACCATGTATATAATCCTCAAAGGTGAAATCCTCTTGTTCTCGGGAACACGTGATACAGGCGGAGAAATCGAAATCGCCCGATTGCAGAAAGGTGGCATTCTTGGCGAAAGCTGCATGTCAAATCAGGCGTTTACACTAAACTGCCGCGCCTTACAGTTTACGGAGCTTATAGGTATTGACAGGCGGGATATAACAAAGCTTGTGGAGCAAAACCCGGAGCTGGGCGTAAAGTTCTTCCAACAGGTACTGGTAAAGGTCGTAGGAAAAATCCGCAAAAACAACCTCTACAACGTAAAAATGGGCGGCGGCGCAGTCCAGGCACCGTTTATCGACGGGAATGCGCGGGACGAGGAAGAGTAAGGAAGCGTAAATAGTAAAACTTTCAAGTGGACATTTTGTCCACTTGAAAGTTTTTTGTTGATTTTTCCTCATTTAATCTATTGAGTTCTTTTTATTCTTTCTGCGGTATACCTCGGCTATGCCGATTATTGTCGCTCCGAGCAGGAATATCGCTACGGGTAGGATGTAGCTGCCTGTGCCTGTTTGGGGGCTGGGGGGGCGTACCGGACTATAGTAGTTGTCAATATTTATCCCAATGAATTGATTTGCGTTTGCTATGTTAAAGGTGAAGGGTAATGACACAGTCCGGTTGTTAATGGTAAAAGACATATTAAATCCGGAGACGCTGCTGCCCGTTTCTGTGACAGTGTATTGTCCGAGAGCCAGATTCTTATATGTTACCCCCGCTATTGCTTGATCTCTGTTTATTGTTTGGTTGAATCCTTCCGGCCCTGTTATGCGGATTTGGAAGCCTGCCGGGATTTGGGCATTTGTCAAGCCGTGAAAAACCTTCCATATCGTCATAGCCGGTCTCTCTTCAGGCGGTACAGGGCTGGGAGTATAGTTGTTAACGAAGGGGACTCGCACAGTCTGCCCGGTCGTTGTGATGGAAACCGTCTGCGGAGGTCCCGGCCGGTTGAGGGTATAGCCAAGTATGTTTCCGCCTCTCTCGTATATGCGATAATTTCCGAGCGGTACGTTTCGAAGTGTGCATTCATAACTGCGTGTAGCGTCATTCCAGCGGAAATTTTCAGAGTTAAAGAACACTGTTTGCCTGAATATTTCCGCACCGGCAGCATTGTAGCCGACTACAAGGAATGATATCTGCGAAACGATACTTGTATTAAATACATCTATATCGGACGGTATTCCGGTAAAGGTTTTTGCTATTGTCAAGTCTGCGGGCTGAGGCTGTGTCGGCGGTTCCGTGAGCCTGAATGTCAGTCGTCCGTTGTTGCCAAGCCAGTGCATGTCGTAATTTGTCTCGGCAGTATATGCAACAAGACGGTTTGAACTGACATGAGGGGCTGTGCCGGTGCGGTTTTCAGCTTTTATTACCCCTCTCATATCAGTGCCTCCAACACCTCGATAGAAAGGATTGTCCGGATGCGGTTCAAAGAACGCAAGTGTGACGTTTGTCGGGTTCGGATTATGACGGTTGGAGTAAAAATACATTTGATCGGTTGTGCCGGGTACCTGATATTGCGCAAATACGTCCGGAGGTATATCTCCGGTGACACGGTTACGGTCAAGCCCTACTGTGAAGTCTATCCTGATTGGATGTATGTTGCCGGAAACGGCTCTAAGATCTCCAATTTCTGCAGTGGAGGGAGGGGGATTAGCGGTATCATAAAACAGAGGTGTACGAATCGGTATCAAGTCTGACGGAATATACCATCGTATCATCTGGTCGCCCGCATTTAATACCCGTGTCATCGGATCGCCGACGTTATTTGTTGCATAGAGTTCGGCAAAGCTTGCTGTCCGTAATGCGGTGATAACATGAAATGTTATGAGCCTTAAATCTGTTTGAGTGCTGGGCGGCGCCGGGGCAACATTCATCGTACCCCACATCGGGAAGACCTCGACAATGGCTGCCGCAGTTGCGGGCTGTGGTGCAGGGGTGCCGTCGGCCATAAAGAAGCTTCCAACAAAATCCCTGTTTGTGTTTGCATAATATTTTAGACTGTTATTTCTCAAGAAATCCGCGTTTGCTATATTTGACGCCACAAAGCTTGCCACAGTCGCTTCACTTAACCACACCGGACTTGTTGTGGGTGTACCGTAATTCATGTGATGCCAGAGGATGTTAACATATTCGCTGCGTTGGGTTGCATCGTTAGCAACAGCGGTTGCGAAGTCCGCTCTTGAAAATGTAGTGTTGTTGTAGGTCAGCCCGCCTACACTCCTGACCTGCATATATTCACCCAATACATCGGAGAATGAGAGATAACCTGCAAAGCTTCTGTCGGGGCCGGGACCGGGGACATTCGTGACGGTATCCTGTATACCCTGCATCTGGATGCTGGTTGTTATCTGACGAAATACATCGTTTAGCTCATCCAGGTTGGTAGGCTCCGCGAACAAGTCGGCAAAGTTAATTTCATCTATTGTCAAACTCCTGCTATTATTTATACTCAGCGGGGCTGTGTCCCATATATATGTTCCGAATGCTTGTCTGCGGGAGACGTGAAACTGTATTGGAACGTTATTTGCAAATTGCCGCAACAACTCACCCATGTTCCCGTTAAAGCCGGGTGGTTGTGGTGTCGGCGGGGGGGTGGGTAGCGGGTTCGGTGCCGGTGGCGGTGGTGGTGGTGACCACCCCGGCGGAATGTTGGGATTCATCTTAAAGGTATTGTTGCCGCCGGCGGGGGGATTGTAGGTGCCGATCGGTCCCGGCGGACCATTGGGACTGGAAATCAAGTCGGACATTCGATATCTGGTGTCAGACCTTATCGCATCTGCGTTGACTGCACCGGCACCGGGATTCATGGTTGCTTTAATAAGAAGATCGGCATCACCGGGCGGTTGGGTGCCAAATGCTATGGAGAAGAAGCCTACCGAAGAAGGAGGTTGTCCGGCGTATCCGGGGGGTGCAATGCCAACCGTGTCGCTTCCAAAGTAATTATTGTGTACCAGCCTTTTTCTGTGAGCGGCTGTTAGTACCGTCAAGAGACTGACACCCAGCTCTCCCCAGCTTCCGTCACCGTAATATACGCCCGGAGCTGTGAAGCCGGATGCGTAGCTGTCGCTGTAAATCAGCCCTCCTGCAGGACCGAGAGGTACCGGATTTGCAGGCGTAAGTGTGTCGTCAAATAAATAATTGGACCACCCCATCGTTGGCTCACCGTCTGTCATTAGAACAATATTCGGCCTTCGGGTGACCGTGATGTTTTCGATAAATGCTCCACTCGCGTCTGTTCTGGGAACAACGGCTGTTTTCGGTGCTGCTGTTTCCAGTACTCTTGAGCCTTCGTATATGCCCCATTGTGTGGGTGTTGAGGCATTTACCAGTACAGTGCCGGAGGTTATATTCGCCCCGACATCAGCTTGCAAAGCATTTACCTGTAGATGATGACGCGATATTGCCGGTGTTGGGAGAAAAGAGAAGTATTCATTGCTGCCTGCAGCGGCAGTGTAACGGTCGAGCGGCAAGAGACGTTCGACTCTGGCTAAGCCTGAGCCGTCAATGCCGCCTCCGTAAGCTACAACCGCAATCCTGTTTTGGGGGTGAGCATCCTGTAGGATTTCAATAGCTCCGTTGAGTGCTTCAATCAGCACATCAATCCGCATACGGCCTCCGCCTGCATCTGTTGTTCGCATACTACCCGACACGTCTATTACAAAAACCGTATCTGTCGGTATCGCATAACCACTTGTTAGCGGAAAGGATTGGCTCAAAGCCGAAAGTGTGATGTCAAAGTCATCTGTATCGCTTCCGTTTCGGACGGTTTTATCAGTCCATATCCGTCCGTCGTGGACTCTGGGGATGTCAATAAACCCCATTTGTTCTCCATAGTTAAGGGGAGGAGCAGGGGTCGTGAGGCGGGCATCTGTAGCAGGATCTGATACCCTGTCAACAGGTGGGTACACTATGATGTTCGCTGACCCGGGTATGACAAGAAAGCCCGATAGCAGCGTAATTATCAACACCACAGCTACAATAGTAGAAATCCTTTTCCTTTTCATTGTTTTATCTCCTTATTTTTCACTTTAGTATTCCTTTTTATTACCGGCAGCGGTGCTTTTTCCTAAATAGACGCACCGATGCGCATGCACAGAAAATGCTAAAATCAATCTTATTGCTGCTATCAAAAGAGTCGTCCACCGCTACCGGGGGATAAGCACAAGATTTACTCATGCTCCCGATGCAATGGACGTTTTTTTATTATGGATTTTATTAGTATTTTTCGCAACCGTTCCACTCCTGTTGTGTTTTTATACAACATATTGTGCCACGGTACTGTATTATACACTATTTATCAAGATTTGTAAAGGTTTTATGTAAATTTTATGCAATATTTGCGGGCATTTTATGCATTTGTTAATTTTTTATGCTAATTTTTGCGCCTTTTCCACCGCGATAACCGCTCCTAAAACTTGATTATCGTGTGGTAGCGTGGTATTATTGAGTGTCAACGTTGCTTTGAGGGGGTTTTCTCAGTGAAGAATCTGATTATTGATTTACGGGTTGTGCGAAATAATCTCCGTGCGGTAAAAGATCGGGCTGAAGGTGTGCATGTTTTTGCCGATCTCAGTGCAAATGCAGGCGGGATGGGGTTATTAACTGTTGCGCATTTTCTGCGTGATGAGGGTATACGCAATTTTATAGTTTCCGATCCTGCTGATGCCGGGCTTCTTCGAAAAAACAACTTTTCCAAAGAGCGTATAATGATGCTGCGAAGTACGGCAGACCCGAACGAGATTGCGGAGCTTTTATCATACGGTGTAATTTGTACAGCAGGTTCTTATGATGCAGCTGTCGCTATCAACGGGATTGCCGAGTCAAAAAAGATGATAGCGGATATTCAGGTTATGATAGATACGGGGCTGGGCTGTTACGGATTCCAACCGACCGAACTTGATAAGGTCGCTGCTATATACAATTATATGTCAAGCCTTAATGTTATAGGTACTTTTACAACGTTTTCCGCCTCCTGGCGTAAGAAGAAGCCGACTTTTGCCCAGTATGATAAGTTCAACGCGGCACTGGACAGGATAATAGAGATGGGATTTGAGCCGGGTATCGCACATGCTATCGATTCCGCTGCGCTTTTTAAGTATAATCTTGACCTGATGGATGCTGTTAGGGTTGATACAGCTCTTACGGGCAGGATTCCCGGTAAATCTGTTCCGGGTCTTTCAAAGGTCGGGTTTATTGAAGCGGGTCTTGAGGAGTTGGGTTGGCATCCAAAGGGGCATACAATAGGTTCCGAACGTGGTTTTGTAACGAAGGCTCCAACGAAAATCGCTATTCTTTCAATCGGGTATTATCATGGATTTGGTGTTGACAGATATTTTGTTGAAAGAAGCTTGTTTGATATCTTCAAGTGGCGACGCAGAGCGAGCTTTGTCAGGGTTAACGGTCAAAAAGCTCGTGTTCTCGGAAGCGTCGGTTTAATGCACACAATGGTGGATGTTACCAACATCGACTGCACCGTCGGTGACATAGCCCTGCTCGACGTTGACCCCGTGAATGTTAAAGGGCTACCGATAGTTTATAGGTAAGGAGCACGGTTTGCCAAAGATTATTCAATTAGAACAGCATGTTGCCGACCTCATCGCTGCCGGTGAGGTTGTTGAACGTCCTTCTTCCGTTGTTAAGGAGCTTATTGAGAACTCCATAGATTCGGGAGCGGGTATTATTACGGTTGAAATCAGCTCGGGTGGAATGACATATATCCGTATCACCGATAATGGCTGCGGTATTGCACCCGGTGATGCAAAGACAGCGTTTTTTCGCCATGCGACAAGCAAGCTTCATAATGCCGAGGGGCTTGAGGCAATAGATACCCTCGGGTTCAGAGGTGAAGCTCTTGCCGCTATTGCCGCTGTTTCGCGAGTTGAGCTAATGACTCGTGAGGTGAATTCCGCCGAGGGTATCTCTCTGACTTTGGAAGCCGGAGAGGTCATAGATATGTCCCCTGTCGGGTGTCCCGAGGGTACTACAATTATTGTGCGCGATTTGTTCTTTAATACACCCGCACGGCTCAAGTTCATGAAATCCGACCGTGCCGAGGCTTCAAGTATCGCCTCTGTTGTGCTGCGTGCTGCACTCTCCCGCCCGGATGTTTCCATCCGTTTTATTAGAGATGGTAAAACCGAGTATCATACTCCGGGGGATTCACGTATTGATTCTTGTGTTTACAGCTTGCTTGGACGAGAGATCGAAGCCGGTTTTTTAAGTGCTGAATCATCAGATGAAAATATTGCCGTAGAAGGATATGTATCCTCGCCTGTTTCCGCTCGCGGAAACAGAAGCTATCAGTTTTTCTTTGTCAACGGCAGGGTTATCCGGTCAATACTCCTTCAAACAGCATTGGAGCAAGCATATAAAAACACCTTGCCGTCAGGGCGTTTCCCCTCATGTGTATTATTCATCACCACAAAGACAAGCAATGTCGATGTCAACGTCCATCCCGCCAAAACCGAGGTGAAATTTATCTCCGACAAACAAGTTTTCGACGGGGTTTATTATGCGGCGTTGGGAGCGTTGAATAAAGGACAAACGATAAACGACAAGGGACAAATAGGAGACAGGTTAAAGAGGCAAGAATCAATGGCCGGCAGTCAGTGGTTGTCGGAAGGTGGTTCAAGCGGGAAGCAGAAAGTGGAAAGTGGCTCATCACGTGGAATGTGGAAAGTGGAAAGTAGAAAGTTAGGAGACGGCGAAAGCAACAACGGATTTAGGACAATGCAGGCTGACGAGTTTCGTGGTTCTTATGTGTCAGAGCCGCAAAAAGCTTTCAATTTTCCACTATCAGCTTGCGAAGCTTCCGAAGCTTCACGCATCATCGGCGAAGCCCTCAACGTTTATATTATCATCGAAAAAGACAACAGCGTTTGGTTTATCGATAAACATGCCGCACATGAGCGCATCTTGTTTGATTCCCTGAAGAGCGGTAACTACACTCCGATGTCAGAGTCGCTCCTCACCCCTGTGATATGCCGCCTCGGACACGAAGACGCTGTTGTTTTACTAGAGAATGCGGGTTTTTTAGAGAGCCTGGGATTTTCCGTAGAGAGCTTCGGTGAAGATTCTGTTGCTGTAAGACATATCCCTGCAGACATTGATATTGGTGATACCGAATCGGTGTTGTCGGATTTATGCCCGCAGCTTCGGCGCAGCGGAGTTGCGGAAACTGCAGGAAGAGACAGTATTTATAAGACAATTGCGTGTAAAGCCGCTATTAAGGCGGGAAAATCGTCAGAAAAGCGAGAACTGGAAACCCTCGTAGACCGGGTCATGTCAGGCGAAATTTCACAGTGCCCCCACGGCCGCCCCGTCGCGTTTGAACTGAAGAAAAATGTTTTAGACAAGGGTTTTGGGCGTGTATAGCAAATTCATGCCCCCTTCTACGGAAGGTATATTTCATCCTCTGCAAAGGTGAAAGGGGGATGCCGTCGCAGACTGTGGGGGTTGTGAGGGTGGCGTGAAACCCAAAGGGTGATTTATGGGTAACAACATACTTCCTAACCTTATCGTTATAACAGGACCCACCGCAACCGGCAAAAGCGCGCTGGGCGTGCAGCTTGCTAAACAAATAGATGGTGAAATTGTTTCTGCCGATTCCATGCAAGTATATAAATATATGGACATCGGCACAGCAAAACCAACAAACGAAGAGAGAGAAAATATTCCCCATCATTTAATTGACTTTGTCCATCCTTCCGAAGATTACTCTGTGGCACGATATATCAGAGACGCATCAGATTGTATTAATGAGATCATAAAGCGGGGCAAACAGCCAATTCTTGTCGGCGGGTCAGGGCTTTATATAGATTCTCTGCTGTCAGGGCGTAGCTTTTCTGCCCGCGGCGACGCGGGACTAAGACAAGAGCTTGAAGAAGAATATGAAAACACCGGCGGTGAAGTTATGCTTAAAAAACTCGGAAGCTTCGACCCGAAGACCGCCGATAAGCTTCATGCCAACGATAAAAAGAGAATAATCCGCGCCTTGGAAACCTATCTCATCACAGGAAAAACCATTTCACAGCATGATGCCGAAACAAAAGCAAAACCACCAAGGTACAATGCGTTAAAATATGCTCTGACTTTTTTAGATAGAGAAAAACTCTATGAAAGAATAGACCGCCGTGTCGATGATATGATATCATTAGGGCTGGTAGACGAAGTAATATCACTTCTCAAAATGGGAATCTCAAACAAATGCACGTCAATGCAAGCCATAGGCTACAAAGAACTCACCGCTGTTCTTACCTGCGGCACGGATATAGAAACTGCGCTTGAAAAGATAAAGATGGAATCGAGGCGTTATGCAAAACGCCAGCTTACATGGCTGAGACGCGATGATGATGTTAAATGGATCGTGTGGGAGGATGAGCCTGATTTTGAGGAATTTATGGATTGCCGCGCCGTTCGCGAACGGCTCGCAATGACGGGGAAATCAAAATGAAAAGAAGTGACTTTTTTATACGATTGACTACCGGTGTGATTTTTCTTGCTGTTGCATGTTACATCGGAGTGTATCTCTATAATTATTTCGTCAATACATACACAACAACCGCAGCCGTAAGATATTCAATTGTGGAAACCCTGCCCGCTCACGGGTTTATTGTCAGAACCGAAACTGTATTGGAAGAGCGCAGCACTGCCATATTACCAACGGTCAGTGAAGGTGAAAAGGTTGCGGCAGGACAGGTTATTGCTGTTGAATACCTGAGCATTGACGCACTTGAAAGAGCAAGCGAGATTCGCTCATTACGGTTAAAAATAGCACAGCTTGAATCCCTGCGCGGCGACAGTAACGCAGCGAGCATTAATGCAATCATGGAGTTGTCAAATGCAGTTAACAGCAATGACCTCAGACGCCTTAACGAGCTCGCTTTAAATGTGGAAACAAGTATATTTACGACCGAAACCGATATTTCCGAACTTCGAAGCCGTCTGGAATACCTTGAAGAAAGCAATGTCGGCACAAGAACCATAGCCGCAGAAGTCAGCGGCACATTTTCGCATAACGTTGATGGATTTGAACACGTAGAGCCGGGCATGTTGTATTATATGTCTCCGTCGGAGTTGCAAGAACAATTCAGCACGCCTTACAACGCATCCGGTACAGGAAAGCTGATAACCGAGTTCAAGTGGTACTTTGCGGCAATCATGGAGCATGAAGACGCGTTTCAGTTATCCTCGGGGCATCATAATGTTGTTCAGTTTTACGGTGCATATAATGCTGATATAGAAATGCGCGTTGAGCATATAAGCAGGCGCGAAGACGGTTTATGTGTTGTATTGTTCTCGAGCGACAGAGGACTTCAAGAAATAACTCCGCTGCGTACACTCCGTGCGGATGTTGTGTTGGGTGTTGTTACAGGCATACGGGTTCCAATGGAAGCAATACATTTGGACGATGACTTAAATACATTCATTTTTCTTCAAACATCGGGACAAGCCGAAAGAGTGGATGTTGAAATAATCAGAACTATCGGCGATAGTTATATCGTCCGCGACGGCGTAGAAACGAACACACCCTTGCGTGTGGATTCAATAATAATAGTAAAAGCTCGCGACTTATATCATGGAAAAGTAGTAGGGTAAGGGTGATTTTGGGGTTAATAGTTTATGAATAGTATTGCAGATAATATTAAGAATATTCGCAATTCAATCGCAGAAGCGGCTATAAGCAGCGGGCGTTCGCCTGATGATATTAAGCTTGTTGCGGTTTCGAAAACTAAGCCTGCTGACGATATACGTCTGGCTGTTGCCGCAGGTGTTGATGCTATAGGTGAAAACCGTGTTCAGGAAATGCTTGAAAAGCGGGAGCAAGGAGCATACGAAGGCGCGCCGCTGCACTTTATCGGACATTTGCAATCAAATAAAGTTTCTAAAATAGTCGGTGTTTGCGATTTGATTGAATCTGTTTCATCAAAAACGCTTGTGGAATCTATCGGGAAAAGAGCATTATCCCTGGGAATAGTTCAAGATGTCTTGATAGAAGTAAATATTGGCAGAGAGCCGCAAAAATCCGGAGTATTGCCCGAGCAAACCGAAGAATTGATTGCGATTGCATCCCAAACAGGTGGAATCCGAGTGCTCGGATTGATGGCAATACCGCCGATAAATGACGAAAACTGCGTTGAATGTTACTATTTTGACACAATGTTCAAGCTTTTTATTGACATAAGCGCAAAAAAATACGATAATGTCTCTGTGCGATTGCTTTCTATGGGCATGAGTGACAGCTACATTGACGCAATACGAGCCGGCTCAAATATGGTTAGGATAGGATCCGCACTATTCGGCGGGCGTTGATTTGCAAAGGAGGTTTCCGGATTTGGGAATATTTACTGAGCTTAAAAAACTGGCAAAGCCTTACGATGATGAGGAAGATTTTGACGATTTCCAGCCAAAAATGACTGATGATTTGCCTCTGCCGCCGAAAACTCCCGCACAGGCACGCAGTTCATACGGAGGGTTTGAAGAGCAACGCAGCAGTAATAAGGTCGTCAACATACATGCTACGGCACAACTGAAGGTTGCGCTTTTTAAGCCTGAGAAATTTGAAGCAGCCGCAGAAATTGCGGATAATCTGCGTGACCGGCATACCGTTGTTCTCAACCTTGAGCAAACAAACAAGGATATAGCGCGCCGCCTTGTTGACTTTCTCAGCGGTGTGGCTTACGCACAAGAGGGAAAGATAAAAAAAGTCGCTGTGAACACATATTTAATCACGCCGTACAACGTTGATTTGCTTGGCGATTTGATCGACGAACTTGAAAATAACGGACTGTATTTCTAGCAAAATAGAAGCCGAAAGGATTGAGTGTTTATGCTAACTCCACAAGAAGTTAATGATAAGGGTTTTGGAAAAGTCATGCTTAACGGATACGATGCAGGTGAAGTAGATGATTTTCTTGAAGCCGTGTCCAATGACTACAATGCATTGTATAAAGAAAATGCAATTCTAAAAGGAAAGTTAAAGGTTCTCGTAGAAAAGGTAGAAGAATACCGCTCTACCGAGGATGCTATGAGAATGGCGTTACTTACCGCACAGCGTATGGGAGAGGAAATTACATCCGAAGCCACCAGAACAAAAAACGATATGCTTCAAAAAGCAGAGGATGAAATAAATGCAAGAATGACCGAAACGGCAAAGCTTTGTGCCGATGAGGAAAGACGCCTCGAAGCGGCAACAAAAGAAACTGCAAAATTCATTGAGGTCTCACAGGCAATTATGCGTAAGCATTCCGAATTTCTCGAAAAATTGGAAGCAGCCCGGCACACTATGGGTTCAAAAAGACCGGCAGGGCAAGCAACACCGGATCAATCCGCTGCCGCAAAAGCAGGCAGAACACCAAAAGTGGCACAGCAGACAAGAGCAGCACCTCCGCTTGATAAGCCTGTGCAACCTGTACAGCCGCCTGTTCAACCCGCGCAGCCGGTACAGCATATACAACCACCCGTTCAACCACCTGTACAACCGTCGCAACAGCAGACACAACCGGTTATGCATGAGCAGGGAACAACATCGGCTTCGCCTGTTGCACAACCTGTAACCGCAAATGAGATTGAAATCGACGACATTGCAATGCAGATTGGTTCTGCAGTTGAAAGACTCACGGAAGTTGAAGTTACACCGGTTGCATCACAGGGTGCTCCACATGTCGAAGTAAGATCTCCTGCGTTTGATGAACCTCCTGCTTCATTATTTGAAGATGATGATTCTATTAGATTATATACGCCCGAAAGCGAGCTTGAAGATACCTCGCCAAGACCAAAATTCGATTTTGACGACTTGAAATTCGGTGCAAACTTTGATACTGATGATTAAGTGAGGTAGTCATTTATGCTTTGTTTTCTATTTGCAGCACTGATTGTAGCGCTCGATCAGTTTTTTAAGCAATGGATTTTACGCACTTTGGACTTAGGTGCGGAGGGACCCGTGGTCATTCCGGGGATTTTAAGGCTTACCCGATGGGAAAACGACGGTGCAATGCTGAATATCCTGGCAGGTCAACAATGGCTGCTTGCTGCTATTGCGTTTGGAGCCGCTATTGTTCTGGTTATGATATTACTTAGATACAATGAAGGCTTTTGGGGCACAATCGGGCTTGCCGCAGTTCTCGGCGGAACAATCGGAAACCTGGCAGATCGGATTTTCAACGACGGAAAGGTCGTTGATATGTTCGAAACGATATTCATGCGCTTTCCAATCTTCAACATTGCAGATATCTTCATAACTTTGGGTTTTCTTACATTTCTGGTCCATTTTATTATCCTCACAATCAAATCCGAAAAAACCGAAAAAGCCGGGGGATATGCGGATGATGAAGATTCTGATGAGTACAGCGAGCAAGACTATGACGGGGACTCCGGCGAGTATGACGATATTGATGCCGCTGTTGCTACGCATGCAGAGCAGGAGTTAGCTTTTGCAGAGCGTTCAAGCCCGCAGAATCCTGTTTCGGCAGATACGGTACAAGAACAAGAAGCAGCAGATACAGCACAAGAAGCAGATGCATCAAAAACGGAATATTCGCAGGACTATAATTCTTATCCGCAAGATGATACAGCGGTAGAAGAAAGTTATGATGATATCGGTCTGGATTTAGAGTCGCTTGGTGACTATGATGTAGAAGACATTCTTCGTGAATATGGCTTTGACGACGATTAGGACAGTATTTAGGGGTTAGGATTTAAGCGCAAGGAGTCGGAGTCACTGTTAACAGCAGGTTTCTTAAAAGACGGGAGCGTTGGGTTTTGAGTGAAATAACGCTTGTTGGTGAAAGTTATGGTGCTCGACTTGATGTTTTTCTTGCGGCTAATATTCCCGGGCTGACAAGAAGTGCTGCTCAAAAACTTATCGAAAGCGAAAAAGTGACCCTTGATGGTTGCCCTGTGAAAAAGAACCACAAGACTGTGGCGGGTGAGATTTATACGGTTATTCAAAACGAGCCGGATGATTCTGTTTTAGTAAAGCAGGATATCCCGCTCGATATCGTTTTTGAGGATGATGACTTAATTATCGTAAACAAACCGCGAGGGTTGGTTATACATCCGGCTCCCGGGCATCCTGACGGAACACTTGTTAACGCTCTGCTTCATCACTGCGGCGAAAGCCTTTCGGGTATTGGCGGCGTTATACGTCCGGGCATTGTTCATCGAATCGACAAAGACACCTCGGGGCTTGTAATCGCTGCAAAAAATGACCGCTCTCACCTTTCACTTGCATCACAGTTGTCAGCAAGATCGTTAATAAGAGAGTATGAAGCGATTGTGTGCGGTAATGTTAAAGATGATAGCGGAACAATAAGCGCGCCTATTGGCAGACATCCGGTAGACAGGAAAAAACAAGCGGTCACGGATAAGAACTCCCGCTCCGCTGTAACACATTATGAAATTATACGTAGATACGGCGGATATACTCATGTGCGCTGCCGCCTTGAAACAGGTCGAACGCATCAAATCCGTGTCCACATGGCATATATAGGGAATCCGGTTCTCGGTGACATAGTTTACGGACGAAAAAAAGCAGATCTCGGTATGCAGAGTCAGTGTCTGCATGCAAAAAAGTTATGTTTAATACTTCCGTCAACAGGTGAAAGAGTTGAAGTGTCTTCTGATTTGCCCGGTTATTTTATAGAGGTGGTGAAAAAGTTAGAGGCTGCTGAAGCGTTTGCTTAAACTAAGCAGTGATTCATAAAGAAACAAATGCAAGAGAGTGCAAGCAATATATAAATTATGCAAATTTGTACCGCGGAAGGAATGGTAACAATAATACAAGATCATGAATATTATATGTCAATAGCCCTATCTCTGGCGAAGGAAGCGGGTGCCGATGGAGAGGCTCCGGTCGGCTCTGTTGTTGTCGATGCTTACGGTGGTGTAATCGGGCGCGGTCGCAACCGCCGCGAAAAAGCAAAGTCCGCGCTCGCGCATGCGGAGCTTGAAGCCATTGAAGATGCTTGTAATACACTTAATGACTGGCGATTATCAGATTGTTCGTTATATGTCACGTTAGAGCCATGCCCAATGTGCGCGGGAGCAATCATCATGTCCCGGATCAGCAAGGTCTTCTACGGAGCAAAAGACGAACTGACCGGCTCATGCGGCAGCGTAATAAACCTATTCATGGAATCATACAGCCACTCAACACAAATAACAGGTGGAATCCTCGAAAACGACTGCAGCGAACTGTTGTCAGCGTTCTTTAAGGCACTGCGGGAATAGCACAGGACAGGGGGACGGTTCATCTGTCCTGTAGCGGGTCACGGGGACGGTTCATCTGTCTTAACTAAGGTACGAATGAGTCAGGACAAGGGGACGGTTCATCTGGCTTAACTAAGGTAAAAATGAAAAAAGTTGTTTTGTTAGCCATAAATGCAAAATACGTGCATTCATCGCTTTCGGTTTGGGTTATTGCCGAAGGTGTAAGAAGATTTGCGCGTTTTCCTCATGATGTGAGTGTTATTGAAGCTACCATTAATCAATCTTGCACCGATATCGCTCATCGAGTTACAGAGCATGAACCTGATGTTATTGGTATATCGTCATATATTTGGAACGCTGCAATAATGCCGAAGTTACTGATGCTGCTGCGTGAATGTTTGCCGGATAGTACCATCGTACTCGGTGGTCCTGAAGCGTCATATAATATGGATTTTTGGCTTGAATCCGGTGCTGACTTTGTTTTGCAGGGTGAAGGCGAATTTGTGTTTCCGCGGTTTTTAGATGCTGTTGTTGGAGAGACAACAAGAACCGTCCCCTTGTACCCCGTCAACCCATACACTACCCAATATCTGGATGCCCTCAACGGTAGGCTCGCCTATATAGAAACCTCGCGTGGGTGTCCGTTCAAGTGCTCATTTTGCTTGTCCGCCGGAAGCGAGGTCAAGTACTTCCCTCTCGAAACCATAAAAAGCCAGATCCTAACCCTCTCAAAATCAAGCGCAAAAACAATCAAGTTTGTCGATAGAACCTTTAATTGCAACGCTGCCCGCACATGTGAGTTATTTGAGTTTATTATCGAAATGGACACAACATGCCGGTTTCATTTTGAAGTTGCTGCTGATTTGTTTGATGAAAAAATGCTGTCATTCTTAGAAATCGCACCGCCCGGTCGCTTACAGTTCGAGATTGGTTTACAGAGCTTCCACGAGCCTGTGTTAAAAGCTTCTTCCCGTCAAATGGATCTTAAAAAAGCAGAAAAAAACATTCGTACGCTGATGAAAATGCAAAACATCCATATACATATTGATTTAATCGCCGGCTTGCCTTTTGAAACAATTGAAGATTTCAAAGATAGTTTTGACCGTGCATATACATTAGATACCCACATCTTGCAATTAGGTTTCTTGAAGCTTTTACACGGGAGCGAGTTACGTACACAAGCAGAGGATTTCGGACTAAAATATTCATCGAATCCACCGTATGAAATTATCAGCAGTCCATGGCTAAGCTCCGGGGATATACAGACTTTAAAGCATACCGAAAACGCATTGCAGCACACCCGTAATAAAAGTCGTTTTTTAACAACGCTTGAATATGTTCTGACCGCTACGGGAGATAGACCCTTCACACTGTTAAGCTCATTAGGCGCAGCAGTGCCAAGCCATGCAACTCAACTTGAGAATTATATTGTAAAAATATTTGACTTTTTCTTACAGCAACCCGGTGTTGAAGAAAATGCACTTAAAGACTGTTTAGTCTACGACTGGCTTGGGATGGTAAAAGGAAAAAATACTCCGGCTTTTCTGAAATGCGATGATGCACAAAAGTCGCTCGTTGCAGGAAGAAAAAAAGTCGCAGAAACGGCAGAGAGAGTACTCGGACGTAAGCTGCGACGCGAAGAATTTGCATTATTAAATTCAGGAAAAGGAATCTTTGTAGATAGCAGTAACCGAAACCCTGTCACAGGGTTATATGATGTTTTATCTTAAGACAGATGAACCGTCCCCCTGTCTTTCTACCATACCTCCGGAGATTTTAGCACTCCTTGCGACCAAAAGCGATATTCGTATGTCCAGGCGTCGCCGGTTGTCCGCCATGAATCCGGTCCGCACCATGGGTCGTGGCGGTTATTCCTGTGCAATTGCCCGAATGTGTTAATCCTGCTTCCAAAATAGGTCAGGTCTATTTTGTGTTTGCCCGTTTTATTTTGATTAAGATTTTCCGTTTTTATTCTATATGGCGAAAACGCTATGACTCCCACATCATTGCCATCCACAGCCACTCGCAGTAAATGCCCTCTGTAGTACGGAATGGAGATTTCCAAAGCAGGACAGGGGGACGGTTCATCCGTCTTCCTGTATACTTCAGTAGCTGCATTCAGGTGGGTTTGCTTTCCCTCATTTTGAGGGAAAGCAACTTTTGCTGTTAAGACAGATGAACCGTCCCCCTGTCTTTGACCTGTCCCCTGTCCGGATACCTCTAAATGATAGGTCAGATTGCCGCCGTAAAACGGTAATCCTTGCCTTGTTATGTCTCCAAACGCAAGCTCTGTTACCGGTTTTGCAAGTGTGCAGTTTATACCTTGCACTTTCACGCCGAAATCGCCGAGAAGATAACATGCTTCGATATCTGTTTTCTTACCGTAAGGAACAGTCATTTCAATGACATTCTTACCAACGGTAATTTCAGGCAGAGGCACTTTTCCTATACATTTATCGACATACCATCCTTCGACCGGACTTGCTTTCCTGCCATTTAACGTAACATCCGTAACTGCTGCGTTTTCAAGTGCCAATTCCGCATTATTCAAAGATACTTCGCTGTTAAATGTATACTTTAGTCTAAGCACATGAGGTGTGGAAGTGTCGCTTTCTACCCACGGCTGGGCAATTGCGTTTCCGCGTAATGGCCATTTCAATTCGCTGCGTAATATATTATCCAGCCGTAAAACCTCTTCGCGTAACCGGTACTCTTCATCATCAAGAGCAAACTCCGCCATGTCGAGTAAAAGCACGTTTGGCTCATGGAGTGTTATCGGAACAGGTGAGAGAAAGAGTTGCAGGTTCTGTAAATAATGTTTTGCAGAGCCGATTGTTGCAGTGTTTGCTATTGCACATTTTGCAAGCACTGCCGAAGCCGCTGCGCAATTATCTGTCTGCTTTGAGGAGGTGACTACATGATTTTCAGTCGATAAAGTGATAGAAGCTGTGTCAAATACGTCCAACCGAAGCAACAAACTATCATGCTCATAAAAAAGATAGTCAAGACAAGTCCAATCATCATTTAGTTCGGTTTTAATTGGTTTTATATCACCTGTCAGAGTGTCATAAACGGTAATGCAATACTTGCCGCGCACTTTTATCTTTTTTACATCACCTTGCGGAATATCAGGATTTACGGGTTTATCCGCCTGTGCAATAAAGAGCCAACGGCAATCAACCTCCTCACGCAGTTGATAAAACAATCCTTCTGACATCGCACCGTCAGACGAGCGGATTTCCACGTCCCGTATATCTGCAAGCGCATTAAGTAAGGGAATACGCTCAAAAGGTATGTGCTCACACTGTAATTCATCTGCTCTATTATTCCGTTCAGCATCAACAAGTACCGGTGCTTTCCCGAGCATAATCACACGCCCTCCGGTTTTTGCGAATTCCTCCAGACGCTCCAGTGTTGACTCTCGTATAGTTTCTGCATTCGGTACGATGATTATTTCATAGCTCATTCTACCGACAGGGAAAGCTTTATCGAGAGTTTCAGTGTTGCTTTTTTTATGTTGCAAGACAGATGAACCGTCCCCGTGTCCCGATCCTTGTTCCGGGAGCAGTGATTCACTAATATAATCAAAATCAATGCATCCTCGCAAAAGCCAATCGCAAAGAGCATGAAAGTTTTTGTCCATCTGATCGCGTACCGCCGCCGACGTTTCCTGCGCACCCCAGTGCAGCCAGTAACTTTCTACTGGATGAATTACTCCAACCTTGCAAACCGCCTTACCACGTGTCATTACGGTATTTACTCTGGCAAAATGGTCCTCTATGTACGGGTATTCTTTGTACCATGCTGATTGATAACTAAATGTAGAAGGGTAATCACGTTTTGCTTCACCATTCATTGAAACCCATGACAAATGCGGTACACGCACTGTAACCCCCAGTGCAGCCTGCCAATCTCCTTGAAGCTTATGTCCCCTGAAATCAAAATCCCAATTCGTTACACCGTAAAGCTCCGACAAAACGCCGGGACGACCATATTGCCGTGCAGCGCTTTGCGCTTGTTTTGCGGTAGTGTACTCTCTTCGGTCACACAGCATGTCAATGCCCGGCAATTGAAATGAGCGGTAAGACCGCATGGCTTCGCCCAACGCCGCTGTTTGACTCTCAAGCGTAGGTTCTTCCATCATATGACCTGTCAGCATTAATCCATGTTCCCCACACCACTTGCCGCATTGATCTGCAAATGCCGATGAAAACCGCTCTGCGACGTGGTCGTGGTAACGATATCGTGCTTTGGATATTTTCCCTTCCGGCGAATCCCATATTAGCTCGGGTAAATGGTTTAATAAATCACTGCCATATGTTTTGTGGTAGGTTTCAGGCAAATCTGTTGTCCATGGTAAAAATACATCTTTTATATCATGCGAAAACGCCAGCGTTTCCTTAAAAGTAAATTGCGGTTCATCGGTAAATATCGCAGGTATAACTTTGCCGAAATCATTTGACACCGTCTCGTTGTAACGCTCATATGTAACTTTGATAAACTCCGCCACAGATGCAGGATCAAGTGTGTTCAGATATGTTTGGTTGTTATACCATGGACTGCTTTGCTGGGTTTCTTCGTAAACATAGATCTTGAAGCCTTCAGGTTTTTCGTTTTCTTTAATTTCTCTATACGAAGTAAGGAATCCGCGGCTTGAAAGAGTTATATCAAAGCACATCAGCAGCTTGCCGTTTTCAGAGCGTTGAGCTTTTATTTTACGCTTTTTTTCAGGCCTTACTTCGCTGCCGTAAGGCTGCCGGGTCAACAAGAGATGTTTTGCCCGGAATTTTTTGTCCTTAGTTATAATGCCTCCCGCAGCTCCGGACGGCCATCTGTCTTCATCATAAAGCCACGCAAGCATTTTTTCATCACGAGCCTTGTTAACACAAGCCTTTATGATTTCCATATACTCTTCACTCAAATATTCGGTAGCCAAACCCGTCCGGACATGCATGTGAAAGCCGCCGAAGCCCATAAGCTTAAACTGCTCGATTTGCCACTTGAGCTCTGCGGCATCAAGCTCATTATTCCATGCCCAAAACGGTGTCGCCCGGTATTCAGAAGGAGGATTTTTAAACAGCTCTGCGGAAAAGGGCTTCATTGATTTTTTGTAAAACATAGTAAAAACTCCATTCCATACGCTAAACTAATTACCAAAATACACAGATGCATTAAAAATGTCAACACACCAGACAGATGAACCGTCCCCCTGTCTTGCCTGTCTTGCAAATAACAATAATATTTCATATACTGTGTAGAACAAAACCCGAAATGAGGCAGTGCAAAATGAGAATGAGGCGAAAACCGCGACTCGCAAGCCGCATTGAGAAATGCGCTCATTTATTGATTGCAAATCCCGAAACGCTTTGCGGGCGTTGGCTTGAAGAGTTTAACTACAATAAGCTTCATATAGAGATTGGCTGCGGTAAAGGAAACTTTTCCGTTAATACCACAAAAAATGAGCCGGATACTCTTCTTGTCGGGCTTGAAAGAATATCAAATGTTATCGTCATTGCGCTTGAACGCACCGAACAGGCGAAGTTGCAAAATGTGAGATATATTAACAAACCTGCCGATTATTTGCCGAACTATTTCGGTGAGGGTGAAGTATCACGCATTTATATAAACTTTTGCGACCCCTGGCCGGCAAACAAACACCAAAAACGTCGATTAACAGGACAACCTTTCTTAGAAATGTACAAACAAACGCTGTGTACAGATGGTGAAATACACTTTAAAACCGATAATCAACCGTTGTTTGAGTTTTCACTGGAGGAGTTTGAGCGATGTGGTTTCGCTCTCACAGAAGTAACACAGAATTTACACAAACACGGTATAATTGGTGTAATGACCGACTATGAAGAAAAATTCCACGAACAGGGTATACCAATATTTAAGTGTATAGCAACGTTGTCAGGGGGACGGTTCTCTTGACAATATATGTTGAAATTTCTACAAAAGTTGTCAAGAGAACCGTCCCCCTGACAACAAAAGGGTAAAAGAATGGTTATTGTTAAACACAACACCGAAATTGAGATGACCGGCACATCCGACTTTGACCTCGCAAAAACATTCGAATGCGGTCAGTGCTTTCGCTGGAATGTTGACAAACACAGCGTAAATGCCGGTGATGAACTCACGTACATTGGAGTCGCACACGAACGTGCCGTCAAATTACGCCAACGCGGAAATAAAGTATTCATTACCTGCAGCCAAGAAGATTTTGAATCTATCTGGCGTAATTATTTTGACCTCGACCGTGACTATGCTGCCATCCGCAAACATCTTTGTGTTGATGACTACATGCAACAAACTACAGATTTTGGCAAAGGTATACGCTTACTTCGTCAGGAAAAATGGGAAGCTCTCTGTTCCTTCATCATTTCACAAAACAATAACATCCCGAGGATAAAAAATATAATTGACACGCTTTGCCAAATCTTCGGCGATTCTCTCCGCTTTGAAAACAATGAATATCACACATTCCCATCCGTGACACGTCTTGCAAGCCTGAACACAAGCGACCTCGCACCTCTTCGTTGCGGCTACAGGGCGGATTATATAATAAAAGCTGCAAAAGCGATAGCAAACGATGAAATAAATCTCGATGAAATTGCAGTCATCACTCCCGATAAAGCGCGAACAGCACTAAAAATACTTCACGGTGTAGGTGATAAAGTCGCCGATTGTGTGATGCTCTTCGGGTTTCACATGCTCGATGCATTTCCTGTCGACGTATGGATGAAAAGAGCCGTAGCAAACCACTATGGCCCTGACTTCGACCCAGAAATATTCAGCCCTTACTCCGGCATCGCCCAGCAATACATCTTTCATTATATGCGGAATGGATAGTGCCTAAACTCTAAAACCGTTAAACCATGCTCTTTCTTCAAAGGGCTTTCTTCCTGCGTGCTTTATCGGCTGATCGGCAATGCCTACCGGTAAAAAGCAAATCAGTTCATAGTCATCGGGAACGCCCAGGATCTTTGCCATTTTTTTGCCGATCTCATGCTCATCCGTTATTTGACCCTCTACCCAGCAGCTTTGATAGCCAAGACCAACTATTGCAATCAACATGTTTTCAATTGCCGCAGAGTAATCCTGAACATTGAAACACTTATCTTTGTAAGCAGGTATTGCTTGCGTAAGCACGCAAATGAGTGACGGAGCTGAAATGATAAATTCCGGCTCTATGACTTCTCGCAACTTATTTAGCACTTCGGTATCATCAACTGCAATAAGACTCGTTGTTTGTGTATTGCATCCCGACGGTGCAAGAAGGCCTGCATCCATGATTTTTACTAAATCCTCTCTCGGAACAGGCGTGTTTTTGTACCCTCCGCGGTAACTTGTCCTTTCTTTGATTGCCTCAAGCACTGTCATCATAAGTAGACCCTCCAAAAATTATTTTATGTAATTTACATGCGTTATTTATGTAATTATACCTTAAATGTCAATAGAATGCTATTATAATCACAAAACAGATGAACCGTCCCACTGTATTCCCTTATATTCAAAAAAAGCTTGCTTTTAGTAAGCTTAGGTGGTATTATGGCTTCCGTTACTGAAATTCACATAAATCGAGAGGAGAAACCCGAAGGAATATGGCTAACATAAAATCATCAGCAAAAAGAGCATCGTTAATAGAAAGAGCGACAGCAAAAAACAGAGCCGCTAAGTCGCTTCTCAAAACAAATGCAAAGAAATTTAACGCGGCAGTTGCAGAAGGCGATAAAGATGCCGCCGAAAGCGCATATAAAACCGCTGTTAAAACTGTTGACCGTGCAGCTACGAAAAAACTTATCCATAAGAATAAAGCCGCTCGCAGAAAAAGCGCAATGACAAAGAAGCTGGATGGAATGACAAGCGAGTAGATGCTATAACAAGCTTCCGGATGCTATAAAATCAACTAAAGATCTACGTTGTCGAGGGATTGTTTTTCATTAATATTACAGTAAACGCTTCGTGCCGAAAATATAGGTGCGAAGCAACTTTTTTTAGTCTTTTTTTCTTGCTTTTTGCATGCCAAATTGGTAAAATAAAGAGTGCGATTAAATAACGCTTTTTTCTTTTCGCATACTCCCCCTCGCAGGGATTTTGAAAAGCCGAAAGGAAATACACTATGAGTCCCGCTGTCGATATATGGAGTAAAGTACAGGATATTCTCAGAAAAGACTTGACCGAAACAGCTATATCTACATGGTTTGACGACTGCAGTGCCGTAGAGTTTAAGGGCAGCCGTCTTATTCTCCACACGCCGTCTAACTATATTAAAGAAACAATTGAAGAGCGTTTTCTCGGAACAATCAGAAGTGCGCTCAATGAACTTTTCTCAACTGATGACTTTGAGGTTATAATACTCGACAACGAAGGTCTTAAAGCAATGAATGAAGCTACTGACGAACCCGATTATCTGGGGACAGATGAATATACCTTCGAGCAATTTGTTGTCGGTAACTCCAATAAGTTCGCTCATGCCGCCGCACTTGCAGTCGCCGATGGAAAACGTGCATACAATCCCCTTTTTATACATGGCGAATCCGGTCTGGGAAAAACCCACTTGCTTTGTGCCATTCGCCATGCGGTCGAAAGAAAATTTCCACACTATAATGTTATATCAGTAAAAGGCGAAGATTTTACAAATGAACTCATAACAGCAATAAGACAAGGAAAAAACATCGAATTTCGTGAAAAATACCGCGGTGCTGATTTCTTCTTAATAGATGACATCCAGTTCATTGCGGGAAGAATAGGCACTCAAGAAGAATTTTTCCACACTTTTAATACACTACGTGAACTGGGCAAGCAAATCGTATTTGCATCAGACAGACCACCGGGCGAAATGCCTGCTCTGGAGGACAGACTCCGAAATCGTTTCGAATCCGGACTTATAGCAGATATAGAGCCGCCGGACGATGCACTTCGTGTTGCTATAATAAAAAATAAAGCTGTTCAACTCGGAGTGGTTCTGCCCGATGATGTTATATCTTATATTGCCGATAACCTTAATTCAAATGTGCGCCAGCTTGAAGGCGCAGTCAAAATGATCATAGCGTACAGAGATCTTATGAATGATGAAATAACTGTAGAATCTGTAAAGACACGTTTGAAAGATATGTTTAAAGGTGAACGGGATTTAATCCCGACTGTAGATGACATCATAGAAGAAACAGCAAAATGCTTCGACCTCACACTCGAAGATTTAAAAGGTAAAAATAGATCAGCAAACATGGTTCTGGCAAGACATATAGCAATGTATCTAATCCGCAAGCTGACTAATCTCTCCTTGCAGGATACCGGTAAGCAATTTATCGGGCAACATCATACTACTGTACGCTCTGCAGTGCGAAAAGTCGAAAAAAACATGAAGGAAGATAAAGATTTAGAAAACAAAATAAGAGATTTAACATCAAATATCAATTCAAAGAAATAATGTTATCAACATTTTTAAATGTGATGTGTTGTGATTTAGTGTGGAAAAGTAGAATTTTCACCAAAACAGTTTAATAAGTCAAAGTTTTCCACAATTATACCTATCATTCTTTTCATTGCAATTATATGCTTTCAAGAACTTATACACAGAATTTTTGCCTACGGCTACTACTACTATAAATATAATATTTATCTATAATACAGAAAGAGAAAGGAATTTTATAAATATGAAATTTACATGTGAAAAACCTTTACTGTTAGGTGCAATACTAACTGCATCCAGAGCCGCTGTAGCAAAAAGTCCAATACCGTTACTTGAAGGATTGCTGTTAGAAGCAGAGGACGATAATGTAAAAATAACAGGATATGACTTAAAAACAGGCATAGTTACAAATGTTTCTGCAGAGGTTGAAAAACCCGGCGGAATAGTGTTAAATGCGCGTCTGTTAAGTGAGATAATCAGAAAAATGCCCGGGCAATATGTAACTATTTCCGTTTCTTCAGGATATGTTGCACAAATCAGCAGTGAAATGAGTGATTTTGAGGTTTTGGGATCACCTACTTCGGATTATCCGGAGTTACCTGCTGTTGACGAGCAGGACACAATGCAAATAAAAGAATCAATACTTAAAAAAATGATATCACAAACTATTTTTGCAGTAAGTGATAATGAGTCAAGGCCTATACATACAGGCGCATTGTTTGAAACAGAAAATAATGAACTTACAATTGTAGCAGTTGACGGATATAGGCTTGCACTTCGTCGTGAGTCTTTGGAAAATACTGAAGTGCCGGAGCTAAGCTTTGTTGTTCCCGGAACTGCTCTCTCTGAAGTTGAAAGAATAGTTTCAGATAAAGACGGTAGCCTGACTATTAAACTAGGTTCAAAGCATATAATTTTTACTGTTAATGACACACTTTTGATATCACGAAGACTTGAAGGTGACTTCTTAAACTATAAAAATTCGCTGCCTCAGCAAGCAAAGTATAAGCTAAAAGTAGAAAAAGATGAACTTATTGCAGCAGTTGAGCGTGTATCACTAATCATAAGTGATAAGCTTAAAAGCCCTGTAAGATGTGTTTTCAGCGAAGGTGTAGTAAAACTACATTCCGTGTCCGCGCTTGGGAAGGCAAGTGACGAGTGTGTTATAAGTGGTAACGGTGATGAGCTTGAAATAGGATTTAACGATAAATACCTGCTGGAAGCACTAAAAGCCGCGCCTGCAGATGATGTAAATCTTGATTTAAACTCAAGTGTTACACCTTGCATAATTTCTCCGGCGGACGATTCGGATAACTTCCTTTACATGATACTACCGGTAAGATTAAAAGCGTATGAAGGATAGTGGTTAAATAAGAAATGATAATGCAGAAATAATAAAAATAATATTTATTAAGAAACATAAAGCAACGGGGAAAACCATTAGCATGAAGGTTAAATTAAACGGTGTAAAGAGTATAAAAATTAAGGGCGATTATATCAAGTTGGATTCTCTACTAAAGTTCGCATCAATTGCATCCACGGGCGGCGAAGCGAAAAACCGGATACTAAATGATGAAGTGTTTGTCGGAAAAGAAGTTTGCCGCGCCAGAGGTAAAAAAATAAGACCGGGAGATATTGTCCGCTGCGGCGAATATATTTTACTGGTTAAGCAGGATAATTTATGACAGTAAACGAGTTATATCTCGATGGATTTCGCAACTATAACAATGTTACAGCAAAGTTCTGTGATAACATAAATGTCATAACAGGCAGAAATGCTCAAGGTAAAACAAACCTTGTTGAAGCAATATATTATATGGCGGCAGGGCGCTCATTTCGTCCGGCAAGTGATAAGGAGTTAATTAATTTAGAAAGCGAAACGGCGATTATTCGTGCAGGTATAAATTCAAACGAGAGGGTTCAAACACTTGAAGCACGGATTGTTCGCGGGCGTCGTCGTGAGCTTTATGCAAATGATGTAAAGCTGAAAAACGCAAATGAACTGGCAGGACGGCTTTCTGCTGTAATATTCTGCCCCGATGATTTAACTCTCATAAGAGACGGAGCCGCAGTTAGGCGCAAGATGATGGATAACTGCCTTTCACAACTTCGTCCGGGATATCTTGCGGCACTCACGGAGTTTAACAGGCTCTATGACCATAAAACACGCATACTGAAAGACCACCACGAAAAGCCGTCCTTACTTGAGCTGCTCGACGATATTAATTTACAATTAGCAGAGCAAAGCGCGCGGCTTATATACTACAGAGCAGCATTTGCGGAAGGCTTGTCAAAAAGAGCGGCAGTTATTCATAATGAATTTTCAGATAACACCGAGGAGCTTACGATTACATATAAAACCGTTGGACGGATGGATGCAAGAGGTAAACAGCCGGCAGAGTTATTGCCGTATTTGCTGGAGCACCAAAGAGAACATCGGAGCGCTGAGCTAAGATCCGGTTTATGCTTATCGGGAGCACATAAGGACGATTTGGAAATAGAAATAAACGGTATGGCGGCACGCAAATTCGCATCTCAGGGTCAAGCAAGAACTGCCGCAGTTTCAATAAAACTGGCAGAACGTGATATACATCATGATGACAGAAAAGAATACCCCATATTATTATTAGATGATGTGTTGTCAGAGCTGGATTCCATGAGGCAAAACTTCATTCTGGGAAGAATTAAAAGCGGACAGGTAATGATAACCTGCTGCGATGATAGTGCTGTAAATGTGGGTAACAGCGTAAAGGTTTTGGAAATTGAAGATGGAAAAATGAAAATGGAAAACTAAGATCACACGAGAGGTCATGCTTGTTTCCATGCAGAATAGAGGATTACCGGAAGAAAGCAGACGGGGGTGCGAAGTGTACATACATTTGGGGCAAAATGTCATAGTTCCGGAAGCTGACGTTATAGGGATATTCGATTTAGATAACACAACAGGCTCACATATAACGCGTAAGTTTTTAAGCGATGCCGAAAAAGCGGGATCTGTAATAAATGTATCGGACGAGTTGCCGAGATCCTTTGTTGTAAGCGGTAAAGATAAAGACATTAAAATATATCTATCACAATTGTCACCGCAAACATTACTAAAACGCTCTGAAACAATGCAACCCACCGGATTCTTATAGAATAGCGATATAGCTGTTGCCTCGTTTGCGCGACCGTACGGTGTGGCAATCAACAATTTAAATAAGGGGAAGAATATAAATGCCTGAAGAAACTATAAAAAATATAAATGGTGAACTGGAAGACTATGATGCATCACATATTCAGGTGCTTGAGGGGCTTGAAGCGGTCAGGTTAAGACCGGGAATGTATATTGGATCCACATCGTCTTCGGGACTTCATCATCTTGTATACGAAATTGTCGACAACGCTATTGACGAGGCTTTGGCGGGATTTTGTGATGAAGTATCATTGGTAATCCATAATAACGGGACAATAACCATCACAGACAACGGCAGAGGTATTCCTGTTGACGTACAGGAGCAAACAGGAACAAGTGCGCTTGAAGTCGTTTTTACGGTTCTTCATGCAGGGGGCAAATTTGGCGGCGGCGGCTACAAAGTTGCGGGTGGATTGCACGGTGTAGGAGCATCGGTTGTTAACGCATTGTCCGAGTGGCTAACGGTACGTGTCCACAGAAACGGGCAAATACATGAAATGAAGTTCTCGCGTGGAGATATCACTCAGTATATAACAGTTGTCGGAGAGACGAATAAGTCAGGTACGGAAGTTACCTTTAAACCCGACGCCGAGGTATTTGACGACTGTACCTTCAGCTATGAAGTGTTACGGACTCGCATGCGAGAGCAGGCATTTCTCAACGGAGGCTTAAGAATCACGCTTCGTGACGAACGGGAAGGACACGAAACAGAAGATTCGATGTGCTATGAAGGCGGCATAAAAGAATTCGTTCAATATATAACCAGAAACAAAACACCATTACATGATAATGTTGTTTATCTGTCCGAAGAGCGCAGTGACTCAACAGCAGAAATAGCATTACAATACTGCGGTGATGTGTACAATGAATTTTTGCTAAGTTTTGCAAACAATATTAACACACCGGATGGCGGGATGCATGAAACAGGGTTTAAGGCAGCACTTACCAGAGTTTTTAACGATTACGGTAAAAAGACAAATATGCTAAAAGGTGAAGATAAACTCTCAGGCGAGGATTGCCGCGAGGGTATCACCGCTATTATCTCCGTAAGGCTTATGGATGCGCAGTTTGAAGGACAAACAAAATCAAAGCTCGGCAACAGCGAAATGAGGTCGTTTGTTGATAGTTTAGTTGCAGAAAAATTATCAACATATTTTGAAGAAAATCCATCTGTTGCACGTTCGATTCTCGATAAAGCAATTACTGCTTCAAGAGCAAGAGAAGCGGCACGTAAAGCAAGGGAAAATATTAGACGCAAAAACGCTCTCGAAGGAATGGCCCTGCCCGGTAAGCTTGCAGATTGTAACGAAGCAAGTCCGGAGCTGACAGAGCTGTACATCGTCGAGGGCGATAGCGCGGGCGGCAGCGCTAAAGGCGGTCGCGACAGCAGATTTCAGGCGATATTGCCGTTATTCGGCAAAATGCTCAACGTGGAAAAAGCCAGAGCGGCTAAAGTCTATGGTAATGAAAAGCTTACGCCGGTCATAACAGCACTCGGTGCAGGCATCGGCGAGGATTTTGATGAGGCAAAGCTGCGTTACCACAAAGTTATATTAATGGCAGACGCCGACGTTGACGGAAGCCATATAAGAACACTTTTGCTCACATTCTTTTTCCGTTTTATGCGGCCCTTAATTGAAGGCGGATATGTCTATGCGGCACAACCCCCTCTATTTAAGCTGACAAGAGGCAAAACAATACGCTGGGTGCTTGACGAAAAAGAACTTGATGCCGCATTAGCAGAAATGCGGGGTGAAGACGGAAAAGGCAGAGTAGATATTACACGCAACAAAGGTCTCGGTGAAATGGACGCCCACGAACTATGGGACACAACCATGAACCCCGAAACCCGGGTACTTAAAAGAATAGAAATGAAGGATGCTATAGACGCGGACGAAATCTTTACAATTCTAATGGGCGAAAAAGTAGAACCCCGTAAGGAATATATAGAGAAATATGCGAAATATGCAATTAATTTAGATATGTAAAAAAAGCCCTTTTCACGAAGGGGGTGGCGTGAAACGCCGGGGGATGTTAACAAATGCCAAAGAAAGAAAAAACAGGAGATATCAGTTTTCCTGAGCAGAAAATTGTCACTACACCACTTGAAGTAGAAATGGAGACGTCATTTCTCACATATGCTATGTCGGTTATCATCGACAGGGCTCTACCTGACGTGCGTGACGGACTTAAACCCATTCATCGCCGTATCCTCTACACTATGCATGAGAGCGGCTTGACGAGCGATAAGCCTTTTAGAAAAGCAGCAACAGCGGTTGGTGATATTATGGGAAAATACCATCCGCACGGTGACCTGTCTATTTACGATGCACTGGTGCGTATGGCACAGGACTTTTCACTTCGTTATCAGCTCATATCGGGTCATGGCAACTTCGGTTCCGTGGATGGCGACCCCCCTGCTGCTATGCGTTATACGGAAGCGCGCCTGTCAAGAATTTCCGACGAAATGCTCAGAGAAATCGGTAAGGAAACCGTTAACTGGGAGCCGAACTACGACGAAACACGTAAGCAACCAAGAGTATTACCAAGCAGATTTCCGAACCTGCTGGTCAACGGCTCAAGCGGTATCGCTGTAGGCATGACAACGAATATACCGCCGCATAACCTGACAGAAGTCATTAATGCGGTCATACACGTTATGGATATTCCTGATGCGGATCTTGATGATATTATGGAACATATAACAGGTCCGGACTTTCCAACCCGCGGAATTATCATGGGTAGAGCAGGCATGAGAGCCGCATATGCGACAGGACGCGGGCGAATCCGTGTCCGTTCCAGAACGGAAATGGAGGAGTTTGCACAGGGACGCACAAGAATCATCGTCACAGAGCTGCCTTATCAGGTAAATAAAGCGCGTTTGTTAGAATCTATTGCAGAAAATGTAAAGCACAAGCGAATCGAAGGTCTGTCCGCCATGCGTGACGAATCCGACAGGGACGGCATGAGGATTGTTATTGAGCTAAAAAGAGATGCAAACCCGCAAGTGGTGCTTAACCGCCTGTATGCACAGACACAGATGCAAACAACATTTGCGATAGTTATGCTCGCGCTTGTTGATGATCAATCCCAGCCCCGTATTCTATCACTTAAACAAATGCTCGAAGAATATATTACATTCCAACGTGAAATTGTCAGACGCCGTACGGAATACGACTTGAAAAAAGCCCGCGAACGCGCACACATCCTCGAAGGTTTAAGAATAGCGTGTGATAACATAGACGAAGTTATCCGCATAATCCGCACAAGCTACGATAACGCTAAAGAACGCTTGATGGAAAGATTTGAGCTCAGCGATGTGCAAACACAGGCGATTCTGGAAATGCGTCTGCGCAGCCTGCAAGGTCTTGAAATAGAAAAAATCGAAAAAGAGTATGCAGAGCTTCAAAAAATGATTGAGTATTATCTGATGCTGCTCGATAGTCAGGAAAAGCTTGACGAGGTTTTGAAAGAAGAACTTGCAGAAGTCAGAGATAAGTATGGCGATGAAAGACGCACGGAAATAGCAATCGTCGAAGATGAAATAGATATAGAAGATTTGATAGACGAAGAGGAATGTGTATATACTCTGACCAATGCAGGATATATCAAGAGATTGCCTGCAAATACATATAAAGCGCAAAAACGGGGTGGGCGCGGAATTACTGCCATGACTACAAAAGATGAGGATTATGTAGAAACCGTCTTTACAGCCTCGACACATGACTATTTACTATTCTTCACAAATCAGGGCAGAGTTTATCGCAAGAAGGGATATCTGGTGCCGGAATCGGGACGTCAGGCAAGAGGAACTAATATTATTAACATAATACCGATAATGCCGGGCGAAAAAGTTTCGGCTATGATAAGAATGCGAGAATTTGCTGAGGACGAATACCTTGTTTTTGTAACACGTGACGGCACTGTTAAGCGTATGAAAAAAATGGAGCTGTGTAATATAAAGAATGTCGGAATACGTGCAATTACGCTTGCAGAAGACGATGAATTAATATCAGTCCGTGAAACCGACGGTAAACAAAAAATATTGATAGCAACACATAACGGTATGGCGATATTCTTCAACGAAACAGATGTTCGAACAATGGGTAGAGTTGCGGCAGGGGTACGCGGAATCAGACTGCGCAAAGGCGATTTTTGCGTAGGTGCGGCGAGGGCCAGAGAAGGCGGTGCTCTTCTGACAGTCACAGAAAACGGTTACGGCAAAAGAACGGATATAAACGAGTATTTACGCGGCGGCGAAGAAGGCGGAGTACAAAAAAGAGGCGGTTATGGCAAAAGAAACCACGCAATTAACGAAAAAACCGGAAAAGTAGCCGGAGTAAAAGTAGTGGATGAAAACGATGACGTCTTACTCATATCGGACGATGGAACAATAATAAGAATGGCAGCAGACTCAATAAGCACCTACAGCCGCGCCTCACAAGGCGTCCGTTTAATGCGTACGGGAAAAGAAACAAAAGTTATCTCAATAGCAAGGACGGAGAAGGACGAAGAAGAGGAGCAAATAATAAATGACAAAGTACAAATGACAAATGAAGAAAACGTTGATACAGTTGTGGAAACTGCTGAAAATGAAACCTCAAGCGAAAGTAATGAAAACTAAATGAAAAAAGTAACAGTTTACACTGATGGTGCGTGCAGCGGAAATCCCGGACCCGGAGGGTGGGGTGCCATACTTATGTATGGTACAAACAAAAAAGAGCTGAGTGGAGGAGAACCGAGCACAACAAACAACCGCATGGAACTTACAGCAGTAATCAAAGCGTTGAATGCTTTAAAAGAGCCATGCGAGGTCTTGTTATATACAGACTCGCAATATGTTGCAAACGCAATAAACCTTGGCTGGCTGGAGTCCTGGCAAAAAAAGGGTTGGAAAAGAAAAGGCGGGGAAGTAAAAAACCCTGACCTTTGGATTAAACTTGTACCATTGCTTGAAAAACACAAAGTGACCTTTGAATGGGTCAAAGGTCACACAGATAACGAATATAATAACAGATGCGATGAAATGGCTGTAGAGGAAAGCAGGAAGTTTAGAGAACAGGGCTGACGAATGCGTAGATATCTTCATGAAACCGCTCGATTGCAGCGGTTTTTAGTTTTTTCGGATTAATTAGTGTGCAGGGAGCAGCGCAGATGAAACCTGTACGGATGTCAGGGTATTTAAGAATGTCACGAATTCGGGGATACTCTTGTTCCCAACCTTTAAAATTATGTGTGTAATAGTCTTTATTAACGGTGATACCTTTTGCATCAGTCAGCGTGTACTTTGTCATATCCTTGTTCATAACATATGGAGCTTTGACGATTTCTTCGATGCCGTGCATGAATGTACATGAGTGAAGGATATCTCCGACAAACAGGATTTTGCCGTCAAACCCCGGCAGTAGCATAAACGGAGAAAAAGGACCTACCGGTGTATTGTCTTTAATATGCTCGCGGGTTAACGCATCTGCATTTGCTCCCCATGCAAAAACAGAGTGTGTGGGGTGCATACTTCGTTGCACACCTCTCATTTTCATAAAGGTTTTTGGCAGAACACCGACACATGGCTCGCTTTCGGTTACAGTGAAATAGGGATGCTCTAACGTTACCGACTCATATGTGAGCGCAGGCAGAAGCAGTGTGCCGGCGTTGGTGAGTGCATCCATTAGCTCAAGAAGAAAGTCCTCAGGAGTAAGTTCTGTTTCAAGAGCTTTCATGGATGAATGCATAAGCACCACATCTCCGGGAGCAATGCTTAAGTCGCGTAATTGGTTACGAATCATGTACATGTACTTCCATTCCTACTTCAAACATTCTGCTCCAAGGCATATAACAATCGGTTATTTTAACAGTTTTATGATTTCCGCTCAAACTCTCGTCAGCGAACTTTTGCAAGCGATTATGCACAATTTCCGCAACGTTGCCGCGCGGACCGTCTATTTTCTGCGAATCCAAACCCGTTATCCGGGGGAGTTCTTCCAGAATGACATCACGCCTGACATAACAACTAAAGCCTATATCCTCCAAGTATCTTAAAGCAAGAAAGTCAATATGTGCTTTTGTGCAGCCATAGATACTATATATCATTCCCATGGGTAGGCATGTGCCTATTGTATTTGAAGATGTATTCCAGCCTGCATAACCTGCAAGCTTCCACAGTAAGTCCTTCTGTCGAAGTAAGCGAAACAATAGATGATCGCCGCCGTTGCAATAAGCTATATCTGCAAACACAACGCTCTTGTTTAGCTGTGATATCGCATAATCAGCGTACTCTATCAGCTCAATCAAGGTTCTGTTGGCATCATACTCAATGGTGCTGGGCAACTCAGATCTTGAATCGATTTCCGTCCATCTATCCTGCATGCCACCGCTTGGGATATTTATCATGAGTACGATATCTGCTTCGCTTACACAAGAAGCAACAAGCCCGCCTGCAGCAAGGATATGATACTTAATTGTTTCTCCGACGAGCCTGTCCTCATAGTCGGGTATGACTGCTCCGCCGACGTTACTGGCAAATTTTACGAATACCAAGGGTCGCTTATGTTCCCTGTTGTTTATTGCCCTTGCGAGTAATGTATTAACTGCCGCATCTGCATCCGGGTACATATAAACGTTCAGGTCGACATCATGGTGACGTATCTTCTCTCGTATGAGCTGCTGGTCTTTTGCTGTTAAGCCATATGGCGATGCATCATCCTGCGGAAACAGAGAAAAAGTGAAAAGTCCTTCTGCAGTAAGCTCGACAACCTTTTTATTGACCTCTATGTTTACTGCGCGTCTGTTAAGATAATCCTTAAGATGTTCTTTTGGAAGTCTTTTGTTGATATTATCAAGCTCTTGACGCTCATCCTCCGTTGCGATATCAAGCTCTTTTCGATGTGTTATTACTCCCCAACGATGGATTTCCGCACCCCACAAACCATAATAATCAGGTTCTTCATCATCACTTGAATATGTTGGATTTCTCATAATGAGGTTAAATGCATAGATATTAAGCGAAGGCAATGCTTTCCTTACTTCTCTCAGCCGCTCAAGCTTAGATATAAGCGTTTCGGCATTCTCATAATGCAATCTGGACGGCACTATTCCGGAGTAAAGGAGTGTATCTATCGATATAATGGCATCGTCACAATCTACTATATGTTCGAGCAGCCACGACCATATGGCATCCACGTTACCGCATTGCTTTTTCTTTCCAAGAATTTCTCTTGGAGGAACAACAAGCTCATAATCGGTGTCTCCTGCAAGCAATTGCGGAAAATCGTAATTACACGGTCTTTCGTCAAGTGGAATAAGTAATATTTTCTTCATAACCTAACTTCCTATACCAAACAGAGCAGCACCGATTATTCCGGCATCATTACCCAGCTCTGCTCTTAATATCGGCGGTATTTCACCGTCTCCTGTACTAAAAATCAGCGATTCAACGATCTTATCCAGGGGAGCAAACAGGGGTTCACCTGCATTGCATACTCCGCCGCCCAGAATTATTGCTTGAGGTCTTAAGGCGTTACAAAAGCTGGCGATACCGGCACCAAGGTACTTTACATAATCCGAGACTATTGCTTTAGCGGCGGTATCATCTTGTTTTGCGGCATCAAAAATGATTTTTCCGTTGACACGAGAGGAATCACCTTCACAAAGCGTATGAAGCAAAGAATCCGGGTGCTCCGCCATAATCTGCTTTGCTTCGCGTATCAAGGCAGTTACTGATGCATATGCCTCTAAGCAGCCGCGAGCACCGCAACCGCAAGGTTCACCATCTGCAACAATGATAATATGCCCCGGCTCTGTTCCGAAACCTCCGCCTGTGAAGATTTTTTTGTCGAAGACAAAACCTCCGCCGACTCCTGTGCCGAGAGTGAGAACAACAACATTATCATATCCTCTTGCTGCTCCTGCGTAGACTTCTGCAAGTGCTGCGGCATCAGCGTCGTTGCCGAGGAAAACCGGAATGTCCCAGTATTTTTTGAAAATAGGGATAAAATCAACATTTTTCCAACCGACATTCGGGGTGAGAATAATGATATTCGTCTTGCTGTTAACGGCTCCGGGAATTCCTACGCCGACATATATAATATCACTTTCGGCAAGCCCTGCCATTTTTACAGCAGTTTTACCGGCATCAGCCATATCCGCAACTATCTCGTCAACCAAGCGACCGGGATTTGTGGGAACAACATGTTTTGCGACGATATTAAAGCCTTCATCGATAACACCTGCCTTAATATCAGTTCCGCCTAAATCAATACCAACGTAATATTTCATACTAAACCCCATACTTTCATTTTATTGAAACCAAGCAACCCGACTACAGGACAGTGAACCTGTCCCCTGTCTTCCATATTCATCTTATAATATCATCTTCCCAAACTGACGAGTGCATAACAACAATGCTCGCGGCAAGTGAAAAGGACCTTTCCACATGGAGCCTTTAAGAGTATTGGAAACACTGCCGTCTCTGTGCAGATAACCAAACCACTCACCATCGGAATCTGCAAAATGATTAAAGGAATAGTCATGAATCTTATCAAACCACTCTTCGTACCTTTGACTGCCGGTAATTGAATGTGCCAATAAAGTTGCATACAGTGCTTCGGTATGAGGCCACCACATTTTCATATCCCATTCGAGTTGTTCCGGTGGTTTCCCTTCGATATCTACGAAGGACAGTAACCCGCCATACTCGGTGTCCCAACCGATTTCAAGCGAGCAGTCAAGAATTTCAATGGCGGTATTTATCATTATCCTGTCATTCCTTACAAGACCTTCATGCATTATGAACCATGCAGACTCTATTGCATGCCCGGGATTTATTAAACGTCCTTGCGGTGAATCCATCCTCTCTCCATTTGGTCCAACGTTTTCAAACAGTGCTTTCTCATCCGGTTTAAAAAAATACTTCAGTACAGTGTCAACAAACTCAAGAGTTAAGGCATCACACTGAGGGCGAGGGTCGATTTCTCGCAGACACTGGGTTGTGGCAAGTAAAATCATCGGAAGTGAATGATTTCTTCCCGTACGGGTTGCCGGGTCTATCTTTGGCTGGATGCCGAGAGGGTCTCTGTAAATATCCAAAACCCTCTTGTGTAAAGCCCATGCTTTATCAAGCGCAGACTTATCTCCGCAGGCGCGTGAATATTCGGCAAGCCCGATTATCGCAAAGGTTTCACTGAATATGTATCGCCTCTTTTGGAGAGGTTTGCCGTCACGAGTTACGGAAAAGTACATTTTGCCTGTCTTATCAGAGCAATGGTCAATGAGAAACCGGTATATGGAAGTTGCTGTTTTCAACCATTCCTCCCGCTTTTCAAAAGTGTTGTACAAATGTGAATACACCCATAAGGCTCTACCTTGAAACCAAACGGACTTATCAGTGTTGTATATTTCGCCGGTTCTATCAAGGCATGTGAAAATACCGCCATAATCAAGGTCAGGTCCATTCTTCGACCAAAACGTCATGACATCAATGAGATTTTGCTTATAAAACTCATGCAATTTCCTTATTTTTGCCTTTTCCACTAAACAGGTACCTCCTAAATCACCTCTACCTCACATATACTGAGACATATACCTATAGCTTTGCTCTATCCCGGCTTTAACACTTTCTATGGAGCCTTCAAATGCACGGTCTTCGATTTCTATGCAAGCGTAACCCTTGTAACCTATATCATTCAGGGCACCGCAAAAATCGCCGAAGTTTATCCCGCCAAGTCCGGGAAGCTTAGGCGCATGCCATAGAGAGGGGTATGAGAGAATACCGTATTCATTTAGCTTGTCCTGATAAATTTTCAGGTCCTTTAGATGAATGTGGAAGATTTTATCCTTGAAGTCGTAAATTGGCTTAACATAGTCCATGCCAAGCAGGTGAGGATGGGAAGGATCGAAGTTTAGACCCAGATAATCACTGGGTATAAGTTCAAACATCTTTCGCCAGATAGCGGGGGTGGAGGCAAGATTATTACCGCCGGGGAACTCATCTTTAGTAAAGTACATCGGGCAATTTTCAATGCCAATCCTTACTTTCCTTTTTTCTGCAAGGCGGATAACAGGTGTCCAAACATCTTTGTATAACTCGAGATTTTCTTCCACAGTCTTATTTTTGTCTTTGCCGATAAAGGTTGTCACAAGATTAATACCCATTTGTGCAGATACGTCAATCAAAGCCATTATATGATCAACGGCTACCGTACGTGCCTCTATATCGCTGTCGAGCGGGTTCGGATAATAAGCGAGCGAGCTGATTTTTACACCGCATTTTGCCGAGTAATCAAGATAATAGTCCATACGCTCACGGGTGATATCAGCGATATCAATATGCGTAACACCGGCATAACGCCTGACAGCATTTCCTTTCGGCCAGCAACAAACCTCGACACACTTAAAACCGACACTTGCAGCGTAATCGAACACCTCTTCAAAAGTATAGTCCGGAAGAATAGCGGAGAGAAGACCCAATTGCATCATAAAAACCCAACCTTTCTTGTAATCTAAATATATTATTGTTATTATAACAAGAGATCCACAATCCTGCGCCGAGCGCAGCCATTAAATCAAGCGTTTCAATCGAAGCGGGAAATGTACTCGCCGTTTGGGGTTTGATTAGAACTATAATATAACACACACGCCGGAAGAAAGAAATATCTAGCAAGATTATAACAAGAGATATAAGAAAAAGGAACAAAAACAAAAATGGACACACCTGAAAGCAAGCCGGTAAAAGATACAGACCGCACGGACTTAGAGAAGCTACGGGGAATGAGTTTTAAAGAAAAGCTCGAATTTATTTGGGAGTACTATAAGTATTATATTATAGGCACTGTCATCGCTGTGGCTATTGCAGGGTCAATTTTGTACTCTACAGTGCTAAACCCGAGTCCCGAGCCTGTATTATTTATCTCGTGGAATGCAGGCTTTGCAACAAATGAACAAATTGACGACTTAAAAGAATACTTAGAGTACCATATTGCAGACAAAAAAGAAAACGAAGAAGTAGTTATTTCGGTGTTCTTTTTCGATGAAAACAACCCGGAAACAATTATGGTGGGACATCAGCGCATGGCAGCAATGATAGCAGCCGGTGTCATAGATATGTTTACGATGGATGATGAACTGTTGGAAATATACTCGCATAATGGGTTTATTCAGCCTCTAGAGAACATATTAGTGGAAATAGACAGAATAAACCCTGATATCTATAACAGAATTGCAGAGCATACAAAATATGTATTATATGAGGTCGAGGATGGTTTTTTCGAGGAACGGATTGTAGCAATAGCAATAGGAGCAAACCCGTTGTTTTCGAAACTGGGCTTTTTTGAACAAGAGATGTTCTTAGGCGTATCGGTAACAACGGGAAGTATTGAAAATATAGTGAAGGCTATTATATTATTATTTGAATAATCTACGATTCCTTCGCGTCAGGGTTTTCTTCATCCACTTCTATGGCATCAAGCAAAGCCTTATACCAGACGAGAGCGTCAACAAATGCGGTTGTAACTTCTTCAAGTTCAAGATTATGAGTTACCATTTGCATTGCAATTTCATCCCAGTTTGCATGCTCGTATGAATGTATAAACTGCATAATCTTGTACAAATCACCAGATTTATCAACGAGAGCAGCCCTTACACTGTCGTCAAGCGCAACCTCTTTTACCGCTTCTTCCATAGGTCTTTCCAGAATTACATCAAGCAGCGAAAAGAGTCCCATCATAAAGAGGCTCGGAGCAAACACGCCCATATGGAAAGCTCCTGCCAGGTTTTCGGCAAATCTTGCGCGAATAAGCGAAAGTTTTGTTATTTCGTTGGGCTTATCGTCTGCAAGCTGAATGGATATTGCGGCAGTCGCCCAGCGCTTAACTTCCTTTTGTCCAAGTATTGCAACAGCGTTTCTGATAGATTCGATTTTGCGGGGCATAACAGTATTGATAAAGCGCAGAAGTGAAATTGATAGTGACGGGTCACGGCCGATTGTATCGGCTATATCGCCTAAGTCAAAATCCTCACCGCTTATGCGCTTTAATAGTGTAAGAGCATTTATTTTTATCGGGGAAATTTTACTGGCACCCTTTGTTATAGGCTGATTGAAAAAGCTGCCGCAATATAGTGTATTCGGAAGACCTGACAGGGAATCAAATGTAGCCATATCAGGGATGTATGACAGAACTATTTGCTTAAGACCTGCGACTGCTTTGATTGTAGCAATAAACTTTTCGTCAATTGAAAAATCCCGTATATCAACGATGATATAGTCAATAAAATCAAACATCGGATTTTTTGAAAGCCCGTCCGGCATTCCGTCACATGCTATTTTAAAGCCAAGCTCCTTAAGTTCACGGCACTTATCAAGAACTGCGTCATCGGTTTGAAGTCTTTTGGACAATACACAAACAAACATATCAGGTGGAAAATCGAGAACTATCGGGATTCTCATCAGCAACTGATACTCATTTATATCAACAAACAGAGGACTGCCGCCGGTCAAAGGTTCTACACCAAGGGATTTGACCAAGTCAAGACCGGGAGACATAACAGCATCCGACATGCTCATCTCTTCTACCATCATCCCGATGAGCGAGTTGCCGCGCCTTGAGTTGAGCCTGTATGCGAGGACTGACATATCCGAGTCGAAAAAAGGAATTGCGACAATAAATGTATTCATCCGATGCCTCTCCTTACTTATTAAGCAGTATTATCGTTATTAATAAAACGCTACCCTAAAATATGCCTGAACTTAGCCAGTCGGGAATAATACCCAACTCGTTTAGAAGCATACCCACTCTTATAAAGCAAGCAACTACGCCGACAACAATACCGGCTACAGACAGACCGAGTGTCCGCGCATTTGTTCTTCTCACAAACCCAATGATAGAGAAGCCGATGCCTGCCGGAAGAAGAATAAATGCATACGTAAAAACTCCTATTACAGAAAGAACAAAACCTATAATAATATATGCATCAGTAATAGTAAACACTTGTTTTGGCCTTGCTGAAGGATGCTGGTAATAATATGGTTGCTGGTATGTGTAGGGAACAGGACGCGTTGGAGCGGGATTGTACGAAGGCGTGGAGTTGTAAGCCGGAGTTGCGGATGGTGTCTGAGAAGGAGTCGAACTGTAAGCCGGAGCTGCGGATGGTGTCTGAGAAGGAGTCGAACTATTAGCAGAAGTTGTTGCAGATGGAGCTTGAGAAGAAGACGCGCTGTATGCCGGAGCTGCCGCCTGCGTCTGACCTGCTGTAGTACTGAGGTTGTTTTTGCAGTTTGTACAATAACTTGCATCAGATGCGTTTTCATGCCCGCAGTTTGAACATTTCATTAATAGAAACACCTCGATTAACGTTTATGTGGGCTGTAAGACAAAACCCGATTCTATCATGCTGCCAACCCCTCTTACGAGAATTATACTCCATGAGTGTCTGCATTTCAACAAAAAATCTTGCTTTTTTCGTGACGGTCTGCTAGTATTGCGAAAGAGTTACAAAAAGTGGGGTGTAAAAATGATAGGCTAATCCAAATATCCGACTGAAAATTATTTGCCCCGGTTTATTGGGCACGCCTTATTTAAGGCGGGATTATTATGTTGGAATTGGATTAACGCAGTCATTTGTAAAACAGATGCATTCTGTTTAAGTGCCGGCACTTGCTGTTATAATCCTTTTCCTGTGTGAGAGGGGTTTTATTATGTCTTTAATTAATATATCAAATCTTACGTTTTCTTATGACGGTAGCTATGACGATATTTTTACCGATGTTTCTTTTCAGATAGACACTGATTGGAAGCTAGGTTTTTGCGGACGGAATGGTCGCGGGAAGACAACTTTTTTGAATCTTCTTATGGGGCGTTTTGAGTATAGAGGAACAATAACCGCAAGTGTTATGTTTGAGTACTTTCCGTTTGTTGTAGAAGATAAGAGCCTGAATACATCGGAGATTATTGCGGAGGTTGCACCCGATGCTTTAGGTTGGCAGGTTTTAAAAGAGATATCAAAGCTGTCGATTGATGAGAGCACTCTTTACCGTCCTTTTTCTACGCTTTCAAACGGCGAACAGACTAAGGTTCTGCTTGCGGGGTTGTTTTTACGTGAGAATTCTTTTCTGCTGATTGATGAACCAACCAATCATCTGGATATGCAGGCACGGGAAACGGTTTCACATTATTTACAAGGCAAGAGCGGATTTATTCTTGTTTCGCATGACAGAGCATTTCTGGACGACTGTGTCGATCATATCCTGTCAATCAATAAAACTAATATTGAAATACAAAGCGGCAACTTTTCAAGCTGGTGCTACAACAAGCAGTTGCAGGATGGGTTTGAGATGGCTGAAAATGAGAAATTAAGAAAAGATATAAAACGGCTTGAAGCTGCAGCCAGACAGAGTTCAAAGTGGGCTGATAAGGTCGAGTCAACGAAGATGGGAAAGGGCGCTGCAAAAGCCAGGAAAAAGGGTCATACCAGTATTGACTCGATGGCGTATAACGCTGAAAAATCCAGACGAATGCAACAAAGACGCAAAAACCTCGAACGGCGGCAGCAATCCGCCATTGAGGAGAAGTCAGGCTTGCTAAAAAATGTCGAAGCTGTCGAGAACTTAAAGATTTACACTTTAAAATATCATTCGCAAGGCTTAGTATTTCTGGATAATGTAGCTGTTGCTTATGGCGGCAGAGAGATATTTCAAAATTTGAGCTTTTCTCTTGATCAAGGTGACCGCCTTGCTTTGATGGGCGGCAACGGATCGGGAAAAAGCAGTGTTCTGAAGATGATATATGGTATGGCAGAGGGTGAAAAAATAAAATCCGATTCTCTTGTTTGTGTGTATCCCGGCGTTGATAAAATTCCGCATACGGGTCAAGTAAGGGTCGGCAGCGGAATAATCGTCTCTTATGTGCCGCAAGATACTTCTTTTCTTGCGGGAGGTTTAAGTGAGTTTGCTGAAAACCGACAGATTGATGAATCTCTCTTTAAGGCAATATTACGAAAGCTTGATTTTTCGCGTGTACAGTTTGAAAAAGACATGGAAGATTTCAGCGCAGGACAAAAGAAGAAAGTCTTGATTGCCGCAAGCTTATGCATGCAAGCACATATGTATATCTGGGACGAACCACTCAACTACATTGATGTGTTATCGCGTATGCAAATTGAAGAATTGATTGTAAGCTTCAAGCCAACTATGCTCTTTGTAGAACACGACCGGGCATTTTGCGAGAATGTAGCGACGAAAGTTGTGGAGCTTATATAAAAAAATAGTTTCCTTTTTTATTAAAGCTTGGTATAATGTCTTGCATGATGGTAAATGAAGCTTTTCCCATCATCGTTCAAGATGCGATGAAGCTTAATATTGCGTTGCCGCCTAAAGCAGAGGCGGCATTTAGAGCGTATTATGAATTTTTAGAATTGCACGGAGAAAAAGTCAATCTGACAGCGATTTCCGGAGCGGAGGAAGTTGCTAGACTTCACTTCCTTGATTCTATTGCGCTTTTGAAAGCAACAAACTTTAAGAAAAAGCGAGTAATTGACGTTGGAAGCGGAGCGGGGTTTCCGGGAGTACCCCTAAAGATTGCAGAACCTTCTATAGAATTAACATTACTAGAAGCAACAGGTAAAAAAGCAGTGTTTTTAACGGAGCTATGCGACAGGCTCAACATAGAGGCAGCTTGTTTAAACGAGAGGGCAGAAGAAGCTGCGCATGACAGCAGTAAGCGAGAAGTATACGATATTGCAGTCTCAAGAGCTGTTGCGAGATTGAATGTTTTATGTGAGCTTTGCTTGCCGTTCGTAGGTGTCGGCGGCATATTTATTGCAATGAAGAGCATAGGCTCGGATGATGAAATAGAAGAAGCAAAGCGAGCGATTGTAGCTCTGGGTGCAGAAATACACAAGAACTGTGATTATTGTATACCCGGCACAGATATTGTACATCGAGCGGTGTTGATTCAAAAAACTACGAATACGCCGGACAATTATCCGCGCAGATTTGCGAGAATACAGAAGTGCCCGCTATAAGACTTAGAGTCACAATAGATAGCGACAATTGTTTCACGTGAAACAATATGTAGCGGTGAATGTTTCACGTGAAACAATATATAGATGTTACCCGTTAATGTATGTTGCGGGACAAATATACGTAAAGAGGCGAGACGTCGCTATTTTGAACAGAGCGTTACGAAAGGATATTTCTACTTTATGCTTTCTATTACAAAATCACTTCTCGAAGACTCTGACTTTAAGCGTCTAATTTCAAGCATAGAAGCAGGCAAGTGCCCTGCGGTGCTCTCGGGGCTTTCCGAAATTCATCGCGCACACGCAGCGGCTGCCGTCAGAGCGACCACCATGCGTCCTCTTGTTGTTGTCTGTTCTGCTGAAGACGAGGCTTTGAGGTTGGCAAAGGATATTTCCGCTCTGACGATGGAGCAGTCTTTAACGCTTAGTGCCAGAGAATTTACATTTCATGATGCGGAAGTCGTTTCCCGCCAAACTGAGCAGTCGAGAATCGCCACGCTTTCCGCTATGCTTAACAAAAAGGCACCTATTGTGGTCATGTCAGTTTCCGGTGTACTACAGCGAACAATTTCTCCAAAACAACTTCGTGAAGCATCTTTGACATTAAGAGCAGGCACTGCATATGACCTTTCCGCGCTTACGGAAAGCCTTGCAATTTGCGGCTATCGCCGTTGTGAGCAGGTTGAGGGCGCGGGTCAGTTTGCGGTTCGCGGCGGTATTCTAGACTTCTTTTCACCAACACACGATGTGCCTGTGCGTTGTGAGTTTTTCGGAGATGAGCTTGATTCCATGGGTCTTTTCGATATTTCAACACAACGTAGAATTGAGTCTCTTAATGAAGCACAAATCGTGCCTGTTGCCGAGGCTCTGCCTTCCCTGTACAGCGGGCCGGGAGGTGTCGGTGTTGAGGGCTTGGTTAATGAACTAAAGGAGCATCATCTTCGTTTGGAAAAACGACGAACAACAAATCCGCTTTTGTTAGATAACCTTACTTCTGACATCGACAAGCTTTTAAGCGGGCGTATTTTTACTGCCTCAGACAGGTATTTTGAACTAATTTCACCCATGTCAACGGCTCTTGATTATATCTCCGGAGACTCCATCGTAATAATTTGCGAGCCGCAGCGTGTTACTGAACGTGCCGAGAACTTTCTAAAGCTTCTTGCTGAGGAATGTGTCAGTCTTCTTGAAGCGGGTATTTTAGAAAGCGGGCTTGTCAGATTCTCAGAGGATTGGGAAGGCTTCCTTCTTCAGATGGATAAATATCCTGTTGTAATGACAGACAGCTTTGCCAGTTCTTCATATCCTATGCGTCCCCGGACTAATCTTCATTTGGATGCCAAACGCCTTCCTTCTTACGGAGGCAGCCTTGATACAGCCGCTTCCGAGGTTGCTCACTATATTAATACTGATTTCCGTACAGTTATCCTCTGCCAGGATAAACGCAGAGCAGCAAGGCTGCGTGAGTATTTGGAAGAACGCAATATTTCATCTTCTTTGGACAGTACACTTCAATCGCTTCCCGAATTTGGCACCTGTGTCATTTCGATCGGCGAGCTTTCTGCGGGTATGGAATATCCCGCTATAAATCTTGCTGTTATATCAGAAGGGCAAATTATTACGCAAGCGGCTCCACGACGTGTAATAAAAGCGAAGGAAAAATCAAACAGGGAGCGCTTACAGAGCTTTGCTGACCTTTCACCGGGTGACCTTGTTGTACATGACCATTACGGCATCGGTCGTTTCGTAGGTTTTAACAAGCTTCGTGTCGATGATGTTGATAAGGAATATGTAAAAATTTCTTTTGCCGGGACAGATTCTCTTTATGTTCCCGCAACGCAACTGGATATGGTCGCAAAATATATCGGCGGCGGTGAAGATTCTGCTCAGGTCAAGCTCTCCAAGCTCGGCGGCACAGAATGGACTAAAGCCAAAACGAGAGCAAAAAAAGCTGCCCGGGAAATGGCTAAGGAGCTTATAAAACTATATGCTGAAAGACAACGTGTGCAAGGTCTTGCATTTAAAGGGGATACGATTTGGCAAACTGAGTTTGAAGACAAATTCGGTTATCAAGAGACAGATGATCAATTGAAATGCACAACAGAAATTAAGCAGGACATGGAAAAACCAATACCAATGGATCGCCTGCTCTGCGGGGATGTCGGGTATGGTAAAACGGAGGTCGCACTGCGTGCTGTTATGAAGTGTGTTCTCGGTGGATATCAAGCTGCAATTCTGGTTCCGACAACCGTCTTAGCCGAGCAACACTATATTACTTCTATGAGAAGATTTGCGGGATATCCTGTTAATATCGAGGTGCTCAGCCGCTTTAGAACTCCTGCGCAAATAAAAACTGCGCTTCGTGATATAAAAAACGGCAGTGTTGATTTTGTTATCGGCACACATAGGTTGATACAAAAGGATGTGGAATTTAAGAAGCTAGGACTTCTTGTTGTTGACGAGGAGCAGAGATTCGGGGTTTCGCACAAAGAGCGATTAAAGTCGATTTCTAAACAAGTTGATGTTCTTACACTCTCTGCGACCCCGATTCCCCGTACACTTAATATGGCATTATCCGGAATTCGGGATATGTCGTCTATCGAAGAGCCTCCGCAAAGCCGCCGCCCCGTTCAAACCTATGTAATGGAACATGATTACGGGATTTTATGTGATGCAATCAGACGTGAAATCTCCCGTGGCGGACAGGTATATTATCTTCATAACAGAATAGAGAATATTGACCGTATTGCAGGGAGCTTGTCTGAAATGTTGCCGGACATACGCTTTGCGGTTGCTCATGGCAAGATGGATGAAGACAGTCTCAGTGATGTAATGGAGCAAATGACATCAGGTACTGTGCAGGTTCTTGTATGCACCACCATTATTGAATCCGGCATAGATATTCCGAATGTAAACACCTTGATTGTTGAGGACGCCGATAAGCTCGGGCTTGCACAGCTTCATCAAATTCGCGGACGTGTCGGACGTTCTCCCCGTCGTGCCTATGCATACTTAACTTTCAGACGGGGAAAAGCAATTTCAGAGGTTGCGGAAAAAAGACTTACAGCAATAAGAGAATTTGCAGAGTTCAACTCCGGTTTCAAAATCGCTATGCGCGACTTGGAAATCAGAGGCGCCGGCAGCTTATTAGGCTCTGAACAGTCCGGTCACATGATCAGCGTCGGGTATGATATGTACTTAAAACTTCTTGAAGAAGCGGTTTTAGAAGAAAAAGGCGAAAAATCTTCAAAGAAAATCGAGTGTACGGCGGACCTCACGGTTTCCGCAGGTATTCCCGAAAAATATGTACCTTCCGCTCAACAAAGGATGGATATTTACAGGCGTATTGCTCTTATAAGAACAGAAGAAGATAGCAACGATATTTTGTCGGAGTTAATAGACAGATACGGCGACCCTCCAATGCAAGTATTGGCTCTTACTTCTGTCGCAATGCTTCGCAGCGAAGCATCGGGGCTTGGGATAAAGGAGATTTCACAAAAAGAAGGCTGGCTTAACTTTAGGCTTCTGGAATTTAATATGGAGAGTATTTCCAAGCTCTATACCTTACCCGATTACACAGGACGCGTAAAAGTTCTTGCAGGCACTGACCCCGTTATTGCACTAAAGCTTGTCGGCGGCTCTGTTGTTGACGAAGCTGTGAAATTCGTGAGAAGCTATGCTTATGTATTGCCGTCACCTCCGCAGGAAGATACACAAAACAACACTCAAAAGAAAGTGCAAAAGAGCATTCCCAAAAACACTCAAAAGAAAGTAACACAAAAGAACGCTGCACAAAAGAAAGCACAAAAGAATTCCCGTAAGAATGCAAAATAGTTGCGTTATACCGGCAAAAAATATATAATCATTCAACGTGAAGAGAGGATGAAAGTTGAAAATAACAAATAATAATGCAGAATGCAGAAATAAGAGCGATTTCATATCGTTTTGTGCAAAGCCGACTATGTTGGCTCTTGGAAAGGCATGGTAATTATATATGAGAATAAAAAGAACACTTGCGATATTGATTTGCATATCTTTAGTAATGATGACTGTAGCAGGATGTGGAAGCTCGGATGAGGATGGAGCTTTGTATGAACACGGCACGGACACACCTCCCGGAAACACACCCCCTTCCGGCTCCGATGACTGCGATGACTGTGACCCGCTGGAAGAAGCCGAAGAAATACTTCGATTGTTAAATGAACAACGTGGCTCTGATAATTTTGTTGAGTTTTTCCGCGAAATGATGTTTGAACACAGTGAAGATCCGGGAGGTTTACTTAGCTTTCCGGACGGATATTTGTTCAGGGAAGGTGATATGGTATCTGAGTTTTTTGAAGCGACAACAGGCCTGGAAATCGGAGAGATTAGCGGCATTGTCGAAACAATGTACGGATATCATATTATTCTGAGATTGCCGATTGACTACGATACATCTCCCATTTCACCTCAAGGACACTCCCCTACATTGCGCCAGCTTGCGGCTATGGAAGATTTTAATCTTATGCGTTTACAATGGTCGAATGCTTTGGAACTTGAGTATTCGCCTGAAGCCGAAGATATTGATCTTGCTGTTATATTTGAAAATGGACTTGATTTTGAATCATCATTCTCCGGCTTTTCTCCTGATACAGTGATGATAACGGCAGGAGACTTTTCTCTTACGTGGTCTCATATTTTTGCGTTCCTTTTTCCAATAGTGTCTGAAGTTTTCCAGTACCATGAGGCTAGTGGTGTGGAAGTTGATTGGAATGAGGAAGCGTTTGATGATTCTACCTGGGCGGAGCTGGTATTGGAATACGCTTTAGAAGAAGCGGAATCAATACTCACATTAATGTATGGAATACAACAAAATAACATTGTTCTTAGCGATGATGAGTTACAAATTCTCAATGAAAGCATTGAAGATCAAATTGAAAGACACGGCAGCAAAGAGGCTTTTGAAGAATTTTATCGTGATAATTTTGGGTTCTATAATTTTGAGATATTTATGGAATTAACCTCTATTGAGTTCGGTATTGGCGCGCTTGTCGATTCTCTTTACGGGGACGACGGCTCTGATTTTCCCGATGTGCGTGTTGCAGAATATGCGGAAGCAAATGGCTACTTGATGGCAATGCATATTTTACGTATGAAGCACAATCACGACCATTAATTTTAGGGAGATTTTAGCGGATCTAACAAAAAAAGCCCTCTTTAGCTAAAGCGGGCGTCGCCTGTTGGCGAGGGGTATTTTTGGGTACTTACAGAACCCAAAAGGTGATTTGGTTACATTGCAGTGTTATGTACTGTGAAATAACCGTTTATTTTGATAAACAGGTTCACATGTCATGCTCACACCCAGTTGCCTGAAGACTGACATATTAATTTGCGATAGTATAACGCTCGAATGTGCTTCGGATCGTTTTAACTTAGTAAGCTGCTCCAAAACCAGTTCGGCAGCTTCATTTGTTGCGACATTAATTGCCAGAGCAAGTAAAACTTCATCAACCTGCAGTCTGGGGTTTTCGTTGCCCAGATAACCGACCTTAAGCATTTGAATAGGCTCTATTTCGCTTCGGGAGATAAGAAGCACATCTTCATCAAGTCCCGCAAGGTGCTTTAGCGCATTAAGAAGTGCTGCAGATGCTGCTCCGAGTAAGGGAGTCGTCTTTCCTGTAATAATTGTGCCGCCCGGCAGCTCTATCGCAACACAAGGGACTCCGGTCTCTTCTGCTCTTTTTCGCGCAGGCTTCACAGGAACCCTTTCTTCGGGGAGTATTTCAGAGTTGTTCATCAACAACTCAAGCTTTGACACGGCGGATTTATGTACCTTACCCCTCGCGTAGTCAACCTGGGTGCTGAAATAACGTCTTATTATTTCTTGCTTTGATGCCTCTGTGCATATATCGTCATCAATGCAAAAGCCGACCATGTTTACACCCATGTCCGTTGGAGAGCGGTACGGGCTTTCTCCCCAAATTCGGGTAAACATAGCATTGAGAATGGGGAACACTTCGATGTCTCTGTTATAGTTTACAGCAGAAACGCCGTATGCTTCAAGGTGGTACGGATCTATCATGTTAACATCGTTAAGATCTGCCGTTGCAGCCTCGTATGCAAGATTTACCATATGCTTTAAAGAGCGGTTCCAAACAGGAAAGGTCTCAAACTTTGCATAACCTGCTTTTATACCGCGCTTGTTTTCGTGATACAACTGAGAAAGGCATGCTGCCATCTTTCCGCTTCCCGGTCCGGGAGCAGCTACAACAACCAGAGGTCTTGTTGTTTCTATGAAGTCGTTGTTGCCGTAACCTCTTTCGCTTAAGATTAATTGAACATTTGCAGGATAGTCAGTATCGGGGATGTAATGTATTATGTAAACCGTTATGCCGAGGCTTTCAAGATATTCTTTGAATGTATTTGCGGCAGGTTGACCTAAATACTGAGTGATTACAACGCTTCCGACATAAAGGTCGTATTTTCGTATTTCATCTATCAAACGCAAGACATCATCATCATATGATATGCCTGTGTCTCCTACTTCTTTATTTGAATCGATGTTTGATGCATTTATTACTACAACGATCTCTGCTTTTTCGCTCAGTGTTTTCAGGAGTTGGATTTTAATATCAGGTTGATAACCCGGCAATGTGCGTGTGGCATGGTAGTCATCAAAGAGTTTGCCGCCAAATTCGAGATAGAGCTTGTTTTCAAACATTTCTATCCGCTTAAGTATCTTTTCGGATTGCAGCTTCAAATACTCTTCATTATCAAACCCGATGGAATACACTTCACCACTCCTGTCATTTTGCATACGATTTTGCCATGTTTTCTACCAAGCATTCTAATGTAACATAGTGCTCTTGTCAAGCAATGATACTTTCATAATGAAACTTTATATTTTATAAATTTTACAAGAGCTTGTTATCGTTGATAACTGTTGACACAGTATGTCGTTATTGGTATAATCGGTCAGGATGTGCGCGGGTGGTGGAATTGGCAGACTCGCTAGATTCAGGTTCTAGTGTCCAATCGGACGTGCGGGTTCAAGTCCCGCCTCGCGCACCAAACCATGATTACTCGAACCCTTTTGTTGTAGGTGACGGGTTGAGAGGGTCTTATAATGGAAGTTAAACAGTGTGATTTTTGCAGAATGCCATACCAGGGTACAGGTAACAAGATATGTGGGGATTGTTTGCTCAAGCTTGATGAGGATTTTATCGAAATCAGGGAATATCTTTGGGAGCATGATCGTGCCGGAATTGATGAAGTTTCTGAAGCAACAGGTGTTTCCAGAAAATCAATTATGTATTTACTTAAGGAAGAACGGCTTACAGTCGGTGATGAAAGTGAACCCGGCAGCGGTATATTAACATGTGAATCCTGCAAGAGACCTATCAGAACAGGCAGAATGTGCGCGGGCTGTAAGAATGAAGTAATGTCCGCGATGCAGGAAAGCATAGGAGCGGTGGTAAGTAAACCAAAGCGGAGACCGGAACCGGTTGAAGAGGAATCCTTTAAAGGAGTAGCAAAATTACAGTTAAAAGGTCGTTAGGAATCATGTAGTAATGGTCTCAACTGTCAGAAGTCTTTCTTGAGCAGCATTAAAGTATTCCCTGTTTATTTCACAACCGATAAACATTCGATTCAACTGTAAAGCAGCAACTCCTGTTGAGCCTGTGCCCATATAGGGGTCGAATACTGTGTCGTTTTCATTTGATGCAATTTTAATTATATGTTTGAGTATTTTTATTGGTTTCTGTGCCGGGTGTTTTGGGTTTTTTAAGCGTTCAGGCGCGACACAAATCGGACACTCAAAAAAGTTATGCATTTCTTTTTGGTTGATAAAGTTCCAATTATGCCCTTTGTTCCACATGCATATTATTATTTCACAACTGTTCAGAAAACCATTTTTATATATTTTCGGTACCGGGTTTGTTTTATGCCAAATAAAAAACTGAAACGTATCATACTCTTTATCAAAGATTTCATGCCATTTACCGATTGAATTATAACTGGTAAAAACAAAAATATTACCTTTTGGTTTTAATATGCGTTTGAATTCACTAACCAGTTCGGCGGGGTCAATATCTATTTTATCCCAATCAGCAATATCATTGTTCAACGGCGTTCTGCCGGGTAACGGTATATTGCCGGTCGAGTATTTTGCAATATTGTATGGCGGATCAGTTAGTATTAAATCAATACTGCTCTCCGGCATTGTTTTCATATATTCACGACAATCGTCCCGGATAACGTTGAATTTATTCATATATTTCTTAAACAATCCTCAATCATATCATTAATTCGTTTGTTTAAATCAATATCTGTTAATGCTTCTTTGTATACCTCTGTAAATGTTTCAAACGTTACCTCTGCAGGCAGTATTTTATTCCAAAAGTTTTTGCCTATTAAAAACATGTCGGGATATGACAGATGCTTTTTTACCGCACCTTTCCAAGTATTGCCTTCACCGTCTTTATTATAGAGAGTAGCAAAATAAAGTTTTGCGTTTTCCACGTTAAGGCCGGCGTATATTGTTAGAATTTTTTCGACATTGGATGGTGCATTTGAACTATCCAAATTACCTCCTGCCTTTAATTCCATCAGGTTCCAATCGGTGCCATCGAAGAATGCAAGATCGACCGGCTTATCATATATT
>WRDH01000007.1 GCA_009783555.1 Oscillospiraceae bacterium | reverse complement strand
GATTAGGTCTTAATCATTCCTAATCCGGAGGACATCTTTTTATACTCAAAAAATGCTAAAGCCTTAAAAACATAGTGTTTCCAAGGCTTTAGAGAATGTTGGCTGGGCTGGCTGGATTTGAACCAACGAATGCCAGAGTCAAAGTCTGGTGCCTTACCGCTTGGCGACAGCCCATAGTATAGAGGGGGTGCTTGCTGTGTAATTTGCTGTATGGGGTGGATAATGGGATTCGAACCCACGACCCCTGGAACCACAATCCAGTGCTCTAACCAACTGAGCTATACCCACCATGGATGCTGACAGCTTGGAAATTGTAACATATGCAAAGAGTCTTTGCAATACTTTCAGAATAAATTGTCGTATGGTTAGAACTCAATTCCTTGTCTTGCTTTAACGCCAACATCGTACGGGTGCTTGTGCTTGACCATTTCTGTTACATAGTCTGCATGTTCCAGCAGTCCGGGTTCAGCATTATGTCCGGTTATGACAAGCTCAAGCATATCCGGCTTTTTGTATATTATATCTTCCAAAATATAAGAATCAATTACCCCAAGATTATGTGCGTCAATGACTTCATCCAGTATCAGCATATCGCATTGTCCTTTATCGACTAATGCGACCGCACTCTTAAGGCATTCATCTTGTGCTGTCTTTGTTTCCAGTTTTTCATCGTCGTTCATTTCATGGATGAACTTCCCTTTTGCTGTTTTCCCGCGTATTATTGATACATTCGGTAAGTTTGACAGTGAATTATGTTCTCCGCATTGCCAGTTTTTTAGAAATTGTACGATTACAACATTTTTACCGCACCCGGCAGCTCTTACTGCAAGCCCTAGTGCCGCGGTTGTTTTACCCTTCCCATCGCCGTAATAAACATGGATTAAACCTTTATCTGGCATAAATAGTCCACCTCTTGCGTCTTTGTGATATACTGTTTGTGTTGTAATGATTATATAGTATTATAACATGGAGGTAAATATAACATATGTTAGCTTTTGAGGAAATTAAAAAGAATGAAGAAATCAGGACTTACATTACTAAGGCTGATGAGTCTTTATGTGCTTTGGGTTTTACCGAGCACAGCTTTGCTCATGTAACAAGGACGGCGGAGGATGCGGGGTATATATTAAGAACGCTCGGATATCCCGAGCGCGACGTAGAGCTTGCGCAAATATCAGGATATTTACATGATATCGGTAATCTTGTGAACAGGGATTATCATGCACATTCCGGAGCAGTCATGGCGTTTCAGATTCTCGCTCAGCTCGGATTTAACCCTGCCGAGATTGCTACGATTACTACAGCGATAGGGAATCATGACGAGGGAACAGGCGTCGCGGTCAATCATGTTTGCGCAGCTTTGATTCTGGCGGATAAATCGGATGTTCGGCGCTCACGTGTCAGAAATACAGAGATTTCAAGCTTTGACATTCACGACCGTGTTAACTATTCGGTCAGGAAATCTGTCTTGAAAATAAATGAGGAAAAGACTTTAATTAAATTAAAGTTGACAGTTGACATAAAATACGGGTCTGTTATGGACTACTTTGAAATTTTCCTGGGGCGTATGATAATGTGCCGAAAGGCTGCGGAAAGGCTTGGTTTGCAGTTTAAGCTGATAATTAACGAGCAACAGTTGATATAAGCAAGACAGAGGGGACGGTCCCCCTGTCTTTAAACCGTCCCCTTGTCTTGCAAAAAGTGGAACTACCTCATTTTGAAGTAATTCCACTTTTCTTAAAGACTTTTCCTACGCTTGCTTTAACGCATTAATCTTCACGCCCGGGCCCATTGTTGAGGCTGTTACGCAGCTTTTTATGTATTGTCCTTTTGCTGCTGCCGGTTTTGCTTTGTTTACGGCGTCGAGCAGGGTTTGGTAGTTGTCTACCAGTTTTTCCGAGCCGAAGGAGACTTTGCCTATCGGGCAGTGGATTATATTTGTTTTGTCAAGGCGGTATTCTATTTTACCGGCTTTAATTTCCGAGATTGCCTGTGCGATGTTTGGCGTTACTGTTCCGGCTTTTGGTGTCGGCATGAGACCTTTCGGTCCGAGAATTTTACCTAGACGACCGACGATACCCATCATGTCCGGTGTTGCAACAACAACATCATAGTCGAAGAAGTTTTCTTTTTGGATTCTATCGACCAAGTCCTGACCGCCTGCAAAATCCGCGCCTGCGTCCAATGCTTCCTGTACACGTTCTTCTTTACAGAACACAAGCACTTTACGTGTTTTGCCGGTGCCGTGCGGTAACACGATTGCTCCGCGAACCTGTTGGTCGGCATGGCGTGAGTCAACACCGAGTTTTATATGCAGTTCAACTGTTTCGTCAAATTTCGCTCTGGAGGCTTTGATAACGAGGTCAAATGCGTCTGCGGGGTCATATAGAACCGATCTGTCAACGAGTTTTGCGCTCTCTTTATAGTTTTTTCCTCTAAACATATCTTAACCCTCCGCCACTTTGATGCCCATGCTGCGTGCTGTTCCGGCAACCATGCTTATAGCTGTCTCTAAGTCTGAAGCATTAAGGTCGGGCATTTTGAGTTCGGCAATCTTGCGGACTTCGTCCTTTGATATTGTGGCAACCTTATCAACATTCGGCTGTCCTGATGCCTTTTCAAGATTGCATGCTTTTTTTAGCAATACTGCTGCAGGGGGTGTTTTTGTGATAAAGGAAAAGCTGCGGTCGGCATAGACTGTGATAACTACCGGGATGATTAAGCCTTCATCGTTTTTTGTGCGTTCGTTAAAATCCTTTGTAAATTGACCTATGTTCACACCGTGCTGACCGAGTGCCGGTCCTACGGGTGGTGCCGGTGTTGCTTTACCGGCGGGAATTTGGAGTTTTATTACTCCTATAGCTTTCTGTGCCACTTACGTGCACCTCCTAAAAAATCACTCTATGGGTTCTATTTGGTCGAAATCCAAATCGACCGGGGTTTCTCTTCCGAACATCGATACGATAACACGGACTCTGCTCTTGTCAAACTCGATTTCTTCAACAGTTCCGAGGAAACCGTCGAGAGGACCGTCAACTACCTTGACTGTGCTGCCTACTTCAAATCCGACAACGATTTCGTGCCGTTCGATGCCGAGGTTTATTATCTCTTCTTCCGACAGTGGTATCGCCTTGTTTGCCGAACCGACGAATCCTGTCACTCCTCGTACATTACGCACAAGATGCCAGCTAACATCGTTCATATGCATCTTGATAAGAACATAGCCCGGAAAGGTTTTGCGCTCAACAGTTTTTGTTGTGGTCTCATGTATCTCCGTAACGGTTTCCGTCGGTATTTTTACCTCGAGAATCTGGTCTTGCATTTTACGGTTCTCGGCTGCTTTTTCAATAGTTGCTGCAACCGCATTTTCGTAACCGGAGTAGGTGTGTACTACATACCATTGTGCTTCATCAGACATAACTTATGACTATTCCTTTCCTTTTTAACCACCTTGAATCAATCTGGGTATATACGTTATGATTGCCATAAATATCTGGCTGGAAACAAAATCAAGACCCCATATCAGAATTGCCGCACAAGTCATGACTGTCAACGCTACAAATGTGTTGTTCACTATTTGCTTCGGTGTGGGCCATACTACCTTGTTTAGCTCGCTTCGCATTTCGCGAAACCATTTCGCTATACGGTTTTTGCCTTTGATTTTACGTTTCTTTGCAGATGCAGAGGTTTTTGTTTCTGTTGGATTGGGAGTCGCTAGTTTCTCTATATTGTCTTCAGGCATCTCTTTACTCCTCCCGTCTACTTCGTTTCACTGTGAACAGTGTGCTTACGGCAGAAACGACAGTATTTGTTCATTTCCAACCGATCCGGGGTATTCTTCTTGTTTTTGGTTGTGTTGTAGTTACGTTGCTTACATTCATTACATCTGAGAGTTACTTTTATTCTCAATTCGGCACCTCCTTCTTTTCCAGAGCGAGTGAAACTCGCTTTTGCCTCCCTGTATAGATTGACAGAAATCGGGTTATTATTCTCGAAAAATGAACCCGTCTGCCGACAGGTAAAGTGGATTATAACATAGTATTTATCAGGCGGTCAACAGTTTTATGTAAATTTAGCTTTTTTTTTTAGTTTGTTTTTGATACAATGCATTTAATTAGTATTGGAGGCTGCAATTTTGAGTAATTTAAGCAGTATATATGATACTCTCAAAATAGACGATAATGATTTTGAACAGTTTGAAGCAAGAGCCATTGATGTAATAAGAAATCATGTTGGCACCGATAAAGTGTTGCTTGCCCTGTCCGGAGGTGTTGATTCTTCTGTCTGTGCCGCTCTTTTGGCAAAAGCAATCCCCGGAAAGCTCCACTGTATATTCGTAGACCACGGACTTATGCGTAAAAACGAAGGTGATATGATTGAAAAAGCTTTTAGCACTCATGATTTAAAGCTTGTACGCATAAATGCCGAGGTCCGCTTCTTAAAACGGCTTTGTGGTGTGACCGACCCGGAAGAAAAGCGGAAAATAATCGGAGAAGAGTTTATCCGTGTATTTGAAGAAGGTGCAAAAGAGCTGTCAGGCGATTTTTATCTTGCGCAGGGTACAATCCGCGCCGATGTGACGGAGTCCGGTACTAAGGGTTCTCCCTTGGTTAAAAGTCACCACAATGTCGGCGGTTTACCTGATACCATGAATTTCAAGGGTCTTGTCGAGCCACTTCGTACGCTAATGAAAAGTGAAGTCCGTACGCTTGGCAGACAGCTTGGTCTGGCGCCCGAATACACGGAGCGGCAACCCTTCCCCGGTCCGGGGCTTGCGGTGCGCTGCATTGGTGAATTAACAAAAGAAAAACTGGATATTCTCAGGGAAGCCGATGCTATATTCTGTCAGGAGATTGAAGCATCCGATGTCCGCCCCGGTCAGTATTTTGCAGCACTGACCGATATGCGTTCAGTCGGCATTATAAATAACGCACGTGCCTATGGATACATTTTGGCACTCAGAGCTGTGAAAACCATAGATTTCATTACTGCAGAATACATTCATATACCCCATAGTTTATTGTCGAATATATCATCACGGATTACCGGAGAGATTCCGGAAATTTCCAGAGTAGTCTACGATATAACAGACAAACCTCCTGCAACAATCGAGTGGGAGTAAGCAATAGAATTATACGTATCAGCCATCAACAAGTAAAGAAATTCCGATAAAGGTGTTGAATTGTTATGGAAAAGCTCGCAGAAGATATCACGAAAGAGATCAAAGAAGATGCCGCAGAAAATACCACAGAAAACGAAAACACCAGACTGCATTTTGGTATTTTAATTGCTGATGTTGATGATGTCAGTCAAGTTTCTATTATTGATAGTATAGCTGAATACACTCAGAAAAATGACATTCATTTTACGGTTTATGTCGGCACACACCAAACCGTCAGTAATGAATATACTTCATTTTATGAGACTTGCATCAATACAATCAAAAACAACTCAACACTTGACGGGCTGATTGTTCTATCAGGTCATATATCGGCACAAATGGGTACGGAGAAGTTCACAAAAGAACTCAAGGAGCTTTGTGAAAATCTTCCCGTTGTCTCTGTTTCATTTGCAGCTCCCGGTATTCCTTCGGTAATGGTTGATAATGTAAGCGGGTTTTTCTCTTCCGTTGACCACCTGATAAAAGTACACAATAAGAAGCAGATAGCGTTTGTATCGGGTCCTGAAGGCCACGATGAAGTTGAAGAACGATTGGAAGGATATAAGCGGGCTCTTTCAGAAAACAATATTAAATTTGATAAAAGATATGTGCTGCCCGGCGATTTTACGGAAGAAGGCGGCAAGAGTGCTGTAGAAGAATTGGTTGATAAGCGGAAATTGAGCTTTGACTCTATTTCTGTATGTGATGACATTGCTGCTATAGGTGTTATTAATGAGCTTAAGCGCAGAGGAATTCTGGTTCCTACGGGAATTTCCGTAGTAAGCTTCGACGATGACAGGGATTCCGCCACATTTATACCATCATTAAGTACGGTTCAACAGAATTTCTTCGAAATCGGAAGAATCAGTGTTGAAAAGCTTCATAAAATGGTAACCGGAATTGAAGTAGATGAGTTAACAAAAACTAACCCTGTTTTTTTGGCTCGCCAGTCTTGCGGTTGTCTGGAAAATGACATCCTAAATCTAGAATATGCAAGTAAAATCACTCTATTTGAAGTCGGAACTCTGTTTAATTTTGTATACAACAACTTTGTAGAGATATTTCACAACCATGTACCGCCTCAAGAAGTGCAAGGCTGGGTCTCTGCTTTAATCGGCAAGATTCTTGAAAAGAATTTCTGCATAGACAGTTTTTTGAGATTGTTTGACGAGATTTTAATCAATTACAACAGTTATAGCGAAGATTACTCTCCGTGGCAAAGAGCACTGAGTGCATTAACTACGGGAGTCGAGCGATACAGCGAGGAAATTCATGATGCCTACGTCGTTTTGGCGACACTGATCCGCGCAACATCACTCCTTCACCAGATTTGTATAAGAGGAGAAAGAAGCAAAGAAATTGCCATGGATCATGTGCGAATGACCCGCAGAAGACTTGCAAACATGATTGCTTCCACTTTTGAAATCGAGTCTCTTGCTAATCAGTTACGCCAATCCTTGCCGATGCTTGCCCTGGACTCCGCAGTCGTGGGTTTGTATAATAATACGGAATCGAATTATTTTGATACAAGCAAAACTATACATACATGGGTCGGGTTTGATGATGAAAAAATAATTAACGTCAATGATATCGAACGCAATGTTGTGCTGAGTCCCAATGTCAGAGACCTGGGCGAGTTAAATTTTGAAAAGCGGCGGCGTGCGCTTGTTTTTCTTCCTCTTCTTTTTGAAAACGAGGAGATGGGTGTTCTTTATTTACCATTTATAAGAAATATCTATGCGGATACATACGAAATTTTGAGGATAAACATTTCGTCTGCCGTAAAAGGCGCAGCGATGTTATCCAAAATTCATCTGCTATCCGTCACCGATGAACTGACGGGGCTGTATAACCGCAGGGGTTTCTTCAGATTTTCTTTATCCCGGTTGCAATTCATGTCCAGAAACACTGACTTGAAAACTGTTGTTATGCTGATGGACATGGATGGTCTGAAATTTATAAACGACACATACGGACACAAAGAAGGAGATCTTGCAATTTCACAACTCTCAGGTATTCTTAGGCATACATTGCGTGAAACCGACATTATAGGACGTATCGGCGGAGATGAGTTTGTTATTTTCTCAACTGTTAAAAAAGGTGATGACGCACAAGATATCAGCAGAAGGATACGAAAAAGCTTAGATGATTATAACGATAAGCAGCTTCATCCTTTTAAGCTGTCAGTCAGTATCGGCAGCGTTGTTCTTGACGACGACACAACCGAGGGGCTTGAAAATGCGATAAAACATGCCGATCTTGTTTTATACGAGGAAAAGAACGCCAAAAAGAGCAAGGGATTAAGCAGGAAATAAATATTATCTTACGAACATCTGTGTCCAGTATAGCCTGCCGTCGCTATCCATCGCTATGCCCACACCTAAATACATAAAATCTTCATCAAATATATTAAAGCGTTCATCTTCTGAATCCATCCATGCTCTGATTACTTCCGCCGGGCTTTTTTGTCCGGCTTCTATATTTTCTCCGGCAAGCGCATATGTAACACCTACTTCATCAAGAACTGTTTGAAAACCGCTGCCATCCGGTCTTATGTAGTCTACTTCACCTAACATGATTTCGTCCGCTCTTATCAAAGCAGCTTCAGTAACAAGCCGGGATTCTACAAGAGGCAAAAGTCCTGCATTCTCTCTTTCGAGATTTGTCAGTCTAAAAACTTCTTCGGCAAGTGCTTCAAGATCCGGTGCTATGACCGTAACACTTAACTCCGCTAATATATCCCCTACTCTCGCCGTCACTATGGCTGTTCCCGCGTCAATTGCGTGGATTCTTCCTCTCGTTGTCACAGTGGCGATTCTGTCGTCATTTGATGAAAACCGTATCGGTTCTTCAAGAGCAGCATCTCTGGGATAGATAATAACAGATAAGTCTGTTTGTGTACCGGCGAGCATTGTAATTTCATCGTCTTCAAAAGACAATGTTTCTAAATCATGTGCGGTAACTGTTATCTCCACGGTTGCGGTTACGCCATTTGGAGCGGTTGCTATAAGATTTGCCGTTCCTATCTCCGCCGCTACCCAGTTATGCCCCTGCAGACGTATTACTCTCAAGTTATCAGAGTTCAATTCAAAGGACTTGTCAGTTGCATTTTGCGGTAGTATAATGACTTCGGGGAAAAACCTTGTTCCTATCGGCATCTCATCTGTTTCAAGCATAATTCGTATGCTTTCCACCTCAACGACCGGATGGGTTGGTTCTGCCGGTTCATCAACAACCGGATGTGTCGGTTCAGGCGGTTGCTGCGGCTGTGGGGCTTCCCGAAACAAATAAATACCCGCAAACACCGTAAACGGAAGTATTGCCGATAGAAGTATAAGAATAATTATTTTGATTGTTTTCTTTCTCATATATGTATTTTAAGATGAATTAATTGATTTGTAAAGAAAGATATAATCGAATCCGAAAGGAATGTAGTTTTGAACAATATAAAAAGTGAAAGGAACGTCCGGCACATAGCCGGGTATGACGCTTAGTATGAAGTACAGTTTCAAAAATGATTATAGCGAGATGGCTCATCCTGAAATCCTGACAGTATTGTCTGATGTTGGGAATGAACAATTTGAGGGCTATGGGCTTGACGAGCATTCTATCACGGCTGCAATGCTTATAAGAAAAGCATTGAAAGCTCCATATGCAGATATTCATTTCATCGCAGGAGGTACCCATGCAAATCTGGTTATGATTTCATCCGCGCTTCGCCCGCACGAAGCAGTCATAGCTCCAAAGAGCGGGCATATATTTGTGCACGAAACCGGAGCAATTGAAGCGACCGGTCATAAAATATGTGTACGCGACGGGTTAAACGGAAAGCTCACAGTTGGTGATATCGAATCTGTTGTTTCCGAACACGGTGACGATGAACATATGGTCAAGCCTAAGCTTGTTTATATCTCGTTATCCACTGAAACCGGTACCGTCTATACAAAAGCGGAACTTGCGGCGATTTCATTTTATTGCAGAAACAACGGACTATATCTATATATCGACGGAGCCAGGCTTGGCGCAGCTATCAACAGCCCGGCGTGTGATCTGAAATACAGTGATTTGCCTAATTTGGCAGATGCTTTCTTTATTGGCGGCACAAAAAACGGTGCGCTTTTTGGTGAGGCAATTGTGATTTGTAATGAGCAGCTAAAAGTTGATTTTCGGTATTTATTGAAACAGCGCGGCGGGTTACTTGCAAAAACCGCAGCAATAGGAGTACAGTTTAAGACACTCTTTGCCGGCGGTCTGTATGATGAACTTGCTAAACATTCAATTGCAATGGCAAAAAAGCTTGCTGATGGTATACGTGCGTTGGGATACGAGTTTTTGTGTCCTGTTGAAACAAACTTGATTTTACCGGTTTTTCCCAATGAAATTGTTGATCGGCTACGCGAGCATTACGGCTTTTACGATTGGCAAAGATTCGAAGACAAGACGGCAGTAAGGCTCTTGACCTCCTGGGCAACACCTGAAGACAAGGTCGATTGCTTTTTAGCAGATTTGAAGGAGTGATTTCTATGTTAATGTTCAACATCATTTTCGCAGCGTGTGTAGTTCCTATTTGGCCAATTCTGTATTTTGTTTTCCGCAATCTTGTCAAACCGAAAAAGAATGTGATTATCGGAGTGACATTACCCGAGAACGAACGAGATAATACGGATGTTCAAACCATCTGCCGTTCATATCTCAAGTGGCTTAATATTACATTGTTGCCGCAGTTGCCGCTTTTTATTGCTCCATTCTTTATGAGCAGCATGGGTCTTGCAATGACTTGGTATATGACGTTGCTTTTATTGTTAATTGTGGCACCCTTTGTTGTGTTTGCAGTTCATCACGGTAAGCTTCTTGCTTTGAAGCGCGAAAACGGCTGGTATAGCGAGGCAGTGGGCAAGATAGCGGCTGATATAAAGGCTACTATGGTCCCTGCAAAACGTATTAGCGGCATATGGTTTTTGATTCCGGCAATTATCAGTTTGCTTCCGATTGCTGATTCAATAATAAACCCAAATGCAACCGTTCCGGACTACCTGTGGGTTTATGTGACGTTTTCAGTGATGATTGTTTCTTTCTGGATGCTTTATTATATGATTTTTCGTGTACGTGCCGAAGCTGTTAATGAGAATCTATCATTAACAACAGCTCTTACCCGTGTTCGCCGTCAGAATTGGGGTAAGTTTTGGCTCGTTTCCGTATGGTCAACCGGTGCTTTAAACTTGGTTATATGGATTTTCTCCGATAATGTAATGGCTTTTTTAATCGCAACTATTGTTTATACCTTGGTGCTTATCACCGTAGCAATCGCAACCGAGTTTTCCACACGAAATGCTCAGCAACAGTTAACCGCAACAGGAATGGGTGAAGCGTACATTGACGATGATGATTATTGGCTGTGGGGGATGTTCTATAATAACCCTAATGATAATCATCTTCTTGTTAATGCCCGAATCGGAATGAATATGTCTGTAAATCTGGCAAAAACAGGCGGGAAAATACTAATGCTGTTTGCTGTAATCATGCTTGCTGCAATGCCGTTTATTGGTGTTTGGATATGGGTGGAAGAAGCAACACCGACCGCACTTGTACTGACCGACACGGATCTGGTCGCCCGCCATGTTGGCACACGATATGTAATCCCGCTTGACAGTATTGAATCTATTGAACTGCTGACAGAGATGCCAACTGTATTGAGTAGAGTAGCCGGAAGCAGTTTTGAGAACTTGGCAAAGGGCAGATTTCTAGTATCAAATCACGGCACATCGACTTTGTGTATACAAACAAATGACCCGCCATTTATAATGATTATTACAAACGACAGGACATATTTCATAAATGACGCAAACAGCAGTGTGACAACAGGGGTTTACAATGAAATAACATCGGGTCCGAACAGTAATTAAGAAGACAGTGCGGCAAAAACCAATAGCCGCTCTTCGTCGTTGTTGCCTCTTGTGCAGGTTGAGAGAAGCAGAAAACGGTTTGCGTTTTGCGGGACATTGGGGAACACTTCAGATGCTCTCCCCGTATCGTAAACACCTACATTGTATGCTGCATCCCATGCATCTGTTACTTTTGCAGCAAAAACAGTGTAGGTTAATCTGCTGCCGTCACGTGTTGTTATGCTTATGTTTGGATTTCTCCTCAAATAGTCAGCGTCGAGATATCTTTCCAGTGCTGTAAACATTGAGCCGTCCCGGGTGCGATGGCCGTACAATATAACGACTTGCTCATCAAAGCCTCTTGCGTGGCGGTAGTCCATGAAAATGGTTCCTGCCGAGTTTTGGCTTCCAAAGAATGTTATATTTACATATCTTTCGTTATCTCTTCCCCGCACAACAGGATAATCAATACTGTGCAATGCGTTAATCCAGCCTATAAAATCACTGTTGATAGCAGCCAGTTCATCAAGCGAGAGCTTTCGAAGCTCTCTTTCTGCTTCCTCTTCGTCTTCTTCTTCGTCTTCTTCTTCGTCAAAATTCTCGATAGGTTCATTAATGTCATTAGAACTATTATTTACCGGACCTGAGACTTCCGGGAATCTCTCTCTAATCTGCTCATATTCACTACGTGCGGCGGCATCTTCATTCGCGTCGCTAAGAATTATTCTTAATGCCGCTGTTGCAAGGACTACTCCTACAATCATCAAGGATATGTATATAATTTTATTTCTTTCTGAGTTGCGAGTACTCCTTTTGTTGCTTTTGCTCCATTTGTCATCATAGCCCATGTCGCTATTTTCGTCCATGTCGTTATATTCGTCCGTGCCGATATATTCATTTATGCCGTTATTATTGACCACGTCACTACTTTCGATCATGTCATTATTTTCGATCAAGCCACTACTTTCAATCATGTCGCTGTTTTCATTTACATCGTTATCTTTGCTCACGAAGCGAATGCCCGCATTCCGCTTTGTGCGGGCACTCGCTTTTTGCTTGTTTCTATTTGCTTTTTTGCTGCTAAACAGTTTCCGCAATCGTTTTTACCTCGAAAACATGACTTTTTCGCTGTTAAACATTTTCGTTAGTACAAATCCGCCTATACTCGCATAAACCAATGTACTAATGCACGCTATCAGTACATTTACCACGGAGTAATCGAGAGAGAATATTCCACTCATGCTTTGAACGCTTCCATATAGCGGTATAAAGAAGTATATCATTTCTGTTTGCGCCCCGCCGCCGAACATGCCGGAAACCCCGACAAGCATAACCAAAATCATCAGCGGTGTCGTTGCTTGTCCCGCTTCCTTAACGGTTTTAGCATATGCTGAAACAATGGAAACCATTGCGACCATCAGCAATAGTGTTGTCAATATTATGAGTGCAAGAAGAATGTAATCCGTAGCACTGTAGATGTCTACATTTATTGAATCCTCTGCAGCTCCGCCCATTAAGTTCGGCAGTGCCAGTATGGTCGCAGCCGCTGTTACTATGCCTGATAAGAATGACAGAACAGCAAGGCTCAGGATTTTCCCTATAGCAAGCTCTCTACGTTTAAGCGGGGATACAAGCAGTGTCGCAATAGTGCCCCGCTCTTTTTCACCTGTAATCGACTCAAGTGCAAGTCCCATCACACCGGAGAACAGGACAATCATCAGAAGCATAGGCATAAGCATTGAGATGAGCATTGCCGCAACGTTTTCAGGTGTTGCAAGATCAGGGTTTTCTACGCCTCTGTTTATATCGAATAAAGTTACTAATGAGCTCTTATAAGCATCGAGGAGTGCTGTCATCATAAAATATGCTTCTTGTGAGTTTGGTTCAGTTGACTTAAAATACATTTCGACATTTGGCGCGGGACCGGTTCGGGAGTCAAATTCCCCTACAAGCTCATCGAAATTTTGCGGAAATATTATTAATAAATCCGCTTCATTGTTGATAATATTCTCTTTAATGATATCGATTTCATTTGCGCCTGCAGACTGTATGGTCAATCCGAACATCGGCGCGCTTTGTACTATTGAAGCAGGTGTATTAACTGCAAAGATTTGAGAAGCGTGGTCTTCATCGGGAGAAAACATGTCTCCCATCAAAGTCCCCATAAAGGTATAGACTGCATAAATCATAATTGCAGGCAGCACGGTCATTAATATCATTCGCTTATCTGTGAAAAACCTTGTGAACTCTTTAGATATTATTGTAATGATGTTTTTCATTGCTCCTCACCTCCTTTAGCTTCCGCATAGAGGTCGAAGAAAACATCCTCAAGCGGTTTCTCGGCTGTGATATTTGCCAGAGAGTCGCAGACAATCATTTTTCCGTCAATAATTATTCCCGCTCTGTCGCATAATTTTTCAACCAAACTAAAGATGTGCGTTGATAGTACGACCGTTTTTCCCAGTGCTTTTTGCTCCATGAGAAAATCTGTCACAACTTTTGCGGTTATAACGTCAAGACCGTTTGTCGGTTCGTCGAAAATTACTATATTGGGGTCGTGTATTACGGAAATTACAAGTGATGTTCTTTGCTTCATGCCTGTAGAGCAATTCACGACTTTTACTTCGGCGAACTTGTTTATGCCAAACTTATCGAATAGTTCTTTTTTTCGTTTATCGCGGACTTCGGGGGTCAGGTGGTGGATTTTTGCGAAAAAGTCGAAAAGATAATTCGGCGTAAAGAAATCCTCCAGCTTTAATTCGCTGGTAAGAAATCCAATTTTTGACCGCACCCCTTCGGGGTCTGTTTTAATGCTTGAGCCGTCAACTATCGCATCGCCCGAATCGGCTTTTATCAAAGTTGCTAGCATGCGGAGTACGGTAGTTTTACCGGCACCGTTTGGTCCGAGCAATCCGAAAATTTCTCCTTCATGCGCTTCAAATGAAATGTGGTCTGCTGCTGTGATAGTTTTCTTTTTTGTGTTTTGCAATTTCTGTTGTTTTGCTGACAATCGAAAGGTTTTTGTCAGCCCTTCGGCTTTTAGGATTACACTCATACTTTTTGGTTATTCCTCTCATTATTTTAGTTGATAATTGAAAATTAAAGTTACAGCACAACGGGATATTTCTAACCTTGTCATTCTGCGCGTTAGTCGCAGAATCTATTATTGTATGTAGGTGGTCTATCGGACATATTGCATAGTTGCGATGTGGATTCTGCGACTTTGCGCAGAATGACGGAGGTGTCGTAATCTAGATTCTGCCCTCAATCTCCAATAGTTTCTTCTTCATGTTTATTCCGCCACCGTAGCCTGTCAGTGATCCGTCTGCACCAATTACACGGTGGCATGGAATTATTATCCATATAGGATTTTTATTATTTGCAAGTCCGACGGCGCGACATGCTTTAGGATTACCTATCGCCTGTGCTATTTGCTTGTAGCTTCTTGTTTTTCCGTACGGGATTGCTTGAAGTGCTTTCCATACCGATAATTGAAAAGCTGTACCGTGAGGGTTTATGGGTATGTCGAACTTTTTGCGTTTTCCGGCGAAATATTCATCCAATTGCATGGCTGCTATATCGGTCAGCGTACTCGCTTTCTTTTCACCGGTCGGGTCTGTGTGGCTCTGTGTTTTGACAGAGGTAACAGCGTTTCCATCGGATTCGATAGTTATTTTACCAAATGGCGAGTCATATGTATAGTATGTATTCCCCATAAGCACCATCCTTAGCATCATAAGTTAATACTGCCCCTTATTTTATCATTTATAACGAAATATATCAACCATTGCGTGATTTTTGGGGACGGTCCATCTTTTTTATTTCCTACGGACATAAAAGACAGATGAACCGTCCCCCTGTCTTTTGAACCGTCCCCCTGTCTTTTGAACCGTCCCCCTGTCTTTCTTGATTGTCGTTGCGTTATTTATCGAAAACTGGTATTATGGCAAATGAGAAAATAAGTGAGGTGGATTTATGTCAGCAAATGAGTATAAAGAAGGTTCCATAATTTATGGTAAAGGTGACACGCTTACGCACATTGCACTTATTGCAGAAGGCGAAGTTGAAGGCGTATTCGGAGGACACACCTTTTTATACGGCAAGACAGATGTAATAGGGCTTTGCGATATCACTTCCGATGTTCACTCGCACACTTACACTGCTTTGTCAGATGTTACTCTGCATCCTTTTCCCTGCGACGGTGTCAGCTCTTTAGATTCACTGATGCAAAAAAACGCGGACATCGCATATCTAATGGTAAACTCCATGTGCAAGCAAATTTCCGAGCTTATGCGGTATAAAACCCGTCTGAAGATGGACACTGACGGAGCGTTTGACATGGTGAACAACCTTTACGCAGAGTACAGCCGTCTATGTAAAACATATGCTTCAACACCCAAAAAGCTGCCCGGGCTAGAAGATATAGAGCCGTTTTCGGGGCATGATCCGATAGAAGACTGGGTGCAGGAATTCTATAATGAAATAACCTTCTTAAACCCGGCGACACATAAAGCGTTTTTCCATGGCAACCCCGGTATAGAAACAGGTTTTCTTCGCAGATGTGTAGCTGATGTTTCACAAATTTTACATGCATGCACGATGTATCATGAGTATCTTGACGGGATTTATTCACTTCTCTTAAACGACAACGGATATGATATGCTTTCGCTTATCTGTGAGTTGCATTTAAGCTCCGTTAAGATTGAAGGAGCAGATGATGAGATAGACCCGGTAATGGCGCAACTGACAGAAACCTTGTCGGATATGACAGGCATTAACTCCGATTACTATCAAAGCCGCCTGGACTCATATTGGGATATGCTCGAAGAAAGCCGGAACAAGCAGGATTATACATATACCGCTCCTATCGAGCAAGGCATGAACCAAAATCTTGTCGATTCGCTACTTGCTATTATTGAATATTCAGAGTGTGATGAGGATATAGCCGGGATTTTTACGGAGTGCGTAACCAAATATACAGAACTCACCGATAGAAACAGCTCGGATGATGATGTTCCCGAACTTCGCAGAACATTGACGAAAACTTATTATGTAGTACACAAACATGTTTTCCTGAAATACCTGAAAGACCCTTCACCGCCTACGGTTATTAAGATGTTTCTCAACTTCGGTTATGTTGATGCAACATTGGCAGGCTACGAAAACGCGAACTTCTTGTACTCAATCGCCGACACATATAAAGGAGACCCTGAGAATAATATCTTCACAATTTCCGAATGGCTGACGTCTATATACAATGGCGACAGAAACCCCAGTCTCAGTGAGTTTGATATGGACTTTACCGCATATTGCAGGGACCTGAAAAACCAAAAGCAGATAGACGCTAGAGAAGAAGCCCGTCTTTTGGCTGACAGGGACGAGCATCTTAAATACGAGATGGAAAATGCTTTCCCTGTGGTTAACAGAGTTACTTTCGGAAATCCGTCGAGGTTCTGTCCTGTTTATTCGAGCCACAACGTAATGCGAAGCCCCGAAGACACATTGGTCACCGCTGCTAAGGTCAAAGAGATTATTGATGAGATACGCGCTTTGGATTTTTCGGCGTTTTATCGTGAAACGGCTTACTCAAACCCGAAGATTGGAATTTCAGCCGAAACTGTAAATGTAGAGGTAATACCAAACTTCATCCTAATGCCGAATGTAGGTATAAGAGGTTCAATGTGGCAGGAAATCGAAGGCAGAATACGTACGACTCCCGCTCGTATCTTTATGCCTATATTCCTTGAAGGCGATTTAAAGCCTCTGGTAATCAAGCTTGTCGGCGAGTTCCGTTGGGAAATGTGCAGACGGATACAAGGTTCACGCTGGAACGATTTGACAGATCCGTCGCTCACCAGCTATTTCTGTGACTATTTGCAATTTTACATGAACAACCGCAGTATTGCGATGCAGACAATGACAGAGATCAGAAACGAGCTGTCGGCAGCAAGAAACAACTATAAGACTGTGTTTGTACAAAACTATCTGGTTTGGATTCTAAATGAATCAAGAGGTATGGCACGTCTCAACAGCATCGCTTTGGGGATTTTAATGACATTTTGCCCCTTTAATGCTCAAGTGCGGGAATCATTATCAAAGAACATGCGCTACAATGAAGCACTCAACCGCTTTAACGCAAAACGCCAAAAACGCGCCCAACGCCTAACTCTGCTCATAAAAAAACTGCAGCAATCAGGCAAAGGCATACCAAAAGAAATGATGGACGAATACGAATACGCAAAGCGGTAGAAGACAGGGGGACGAAGTGCCCCCTTACCAAACTTTCAGCACAACCGCTTCCCAGGAAGCCAGAAGACAGGGGGACGGTTCATCTGTCTTTATCCCTCGGATAAAGATAGAAGGACCGTCCCCCTGTCTTCTCACCATACCTTTAAGACTACCGCTTCCCAGGGTGCAAGGTTGCCGTCGTAGGTATCCCTGCCTACGTTTGTAACCACTACCTTTCCGACGAGGCTTCCTTCGAATGGTGAGGTTGCGGGTTTGTCGGAAAAGTTTAAGATTACAGAGAATTGTTCTTCACCCGGGATTGTACGGGTGTAAGCTATTACTCTTTTGTCAGAGTATACAGGAGCAAACTCACCATATTTTAGAGTGTTGCTTATCGCTCTGAAACCTATCATGCTTTTGTAAAATCTATAGATTGATCCTGTTCTTTCTTTTTGTTCTTCCACGTTGATTATAGCGTGGTTTTTGTTTATTCCGAGCCATGGCTCGCCTGTTGTGAAACCTGCACCCGGTTCAGCATTCCATTGCATCGGTGTACGTGCGTTGTCGCGTGAGCATGGCATTATCATCTTGTACCGCAACGATTGCGGAATCCAAAACTGTTTCAATAATCTATCAACACCCAATGTTTCCAAGTCATCTATTTGAGATATATTTGTAAACTCAAAATTGGTCATGCCGATTTCCTGCCCCTGATAAATAAAGACAGTACCTCGAAGCGTAAGTAGCAAGGTTGCAAGAAGCTTTGCACTGCGTTCCCAGTATTCACTGTCGTTGCCGTAATGTGAAACTATGCGAGGCTGGTCGTGATTTTCTAGATATACTGCGTTCCAATCGAGTCCTTGCTGCCATTTTGTTAAGATTCTCAGAAGCTTGCTTGCGTTAAACTTTTTCGGGATATATTTTTCCACCATTCTGTCAACTTGTAAATGATCGAAGTAAAATACCATGTCCAGCTCTTCCCGCTCGGGATCACTGAGCATTTTTGCGTCACGAAGACTTACAAAAACGGATTCTCCTACCGTAAAGCAGTCGAAGTGGGATAAAACGTCCCTGTGGAGTTCTTGTAGTATTTTATGCATTCCCTCCTGCGAGACAAAGTGTTCACGCCCTGTTATCGCTGTTCGGTGTATACCGTCTTCAAACGAAGTTTTATATATCAGGTTTATAACGTCGCATCGAAATCCTGCCGCTCCTTTTTTTAACCAAAAGCGCATTATATCTTTTATTTCCTCAATGACCTTCGGGTTGCGGTAGTTTAGGTCGGGTTGTGCTTCGTGGAACAGATGCAGGTAATATTCGTCACTTTTCGGGTCGTATTCCCATGCATTTTCACCAAAAAACGTTGTCCAGTTGTTTGGCGGTCCGCCGTTAGGGTTAGCGGGCTTCCAAATGTAATAGTCACGGTAGGGACTGTCTTTGTCGCAGCTTTTTATGAACCAGTCATGTTCATCCGACGTGTGGTTTATGACAAGATCCATGATTATCTTAATGTCTCGCTTCTTTGCTTCCGCAAACAGGTGTTCCATATCAGCCATCGTTCCGAACTTCGGGTTGATATCTCGATAATCGCTGATGTCATAACCGTTGTCGATATCGGGTGATTTATATACTGGTGAAAGCCAAATAACTCCGACTCCAAGCTCTTTAAGCTCATCAAGCCGGGATATAATACCCGGAATATCGCCTATCCCGTCACCATTAGAATCTTGGAAGCTACGAGGATATATCTGATAAACAATCCGCTCTTTCCACCATTTACTCATGCAAGCACTCCATCTGTAGTGTTTTTTGACATTATACCAGAAATCTGCGTGCTTTTTCAAGTAGGTTGTCAAGGATATCGCCGTCTAGTCGGCGAAGTCGATGGTGCTTACACTCTTTTTTTATTTGATATACATTTGCTAATTACTTCCCAAATAACCCCCGCAGCAATCAACGCGATGAATGAAATAGTCCAAATAATCCACCAATTATTTGTTGCCCCGCCTCCTTGGTCTACTCCATCGACATTGAATATTATCCCCAGTGCAAAACCGCCGATGTAGCCCACAACGGTACTAATCATTACTTTACGCCCGTCAAAAATTGCGGCAAGAATTACGGTGACAATACCGACAACAAGTAAAAGTACCGGATACTGATATGAACCATGCGATTCTATAAATGTAAACCTGCATAGTATGAAGCATAGGCACAATGCTATAACTGTACCGACAGCCCAAAAGATTCTCTTTTTATAAGTGCTTTTCATTGTAATACTCCTCTATTGGTTTGTAGTGCAAGCGTTGAAACGAACAAATGCTGTAAACAAAACCCGGTACTTTAGACGATTTCATCAAAAAAAAGTTCCGATAGTTATGATAAACTTTTGAGTCATTACAAAGTCAACAGCTTAAAGACAGGGGACGGTTCATCTGTCTTATCTAAGGTACGAATGAGCAAAGACAGATGAACCGTCCCCCTGTCTTGTCCCCCGTCTTGAAAAAGCGGACTGTATGAAGTATACTTGTGTCCAAAGAGATTTGTGACAGGAATGGGGGTTGCTGAATAATGCCAATTTATACTATTATCGCGGGAGTTAACGGTGTTGGAAAATCAAGTTTGACCGGTGTATTAAAAGCCGAGCGCAATGATCTTGGTTATGTAATCGATGTAGATAAGATTGCTTTTTATAGCGGTCTCAAACCTGTCGATGCAGGAAAGGTAGCAATCAGAAAAATTAACGAGTTTCTTGTTAAGAACGTATCGTTCGGACAAGAAACGACACTTTCGGGTATAAGAGTCGAGAAAACTGTAAAAGAGGCAAAAGAAAAGGGTTATATTGTTCGGATGCTTTATATATGCCTTAATACTTGCGACGAGTCTGTGAAACGAATTGATAATAGGGTCAGTAAAGGCGGTCATAATATACAAACCGATGATGTCAGGCGGCGTTACGGAAAGAGATTTGACGATTTAACAAAAGTACTTCCATACTGCGATGAAGTTCATTTATTTGATAACGAAAACGGTTTTGTTGCCGTTGGTGAGTATAAAAATGGCGAGATTATATGCAAAGGAGACAATAAACCGCAGTGGCTCGAAGAGTTGATAGCCTATTTATCGCCGCATAAATAGTTTTGACGATTACAAAAGCTCACAATACAGTTTTGCTTATTAAGCATATTCAGAAGCACATATTATTTGCTTCCAATAATTCAGTTCTGCCAATGATTCGTTAAAAATGGTGTTGTCATCGATTTCCTTTATATAAAACCCATCATCTTTTAATGAAGAAAATGAAAACATGAGATCTTGACAATTTAGAGTTTCAAAGAGGCGTAATTCCTCGTAGTTTCTGGTATAGAGGCTTTGTCCCCATGCAGAATAAAACCACGGTAATGTTGTATAGAGCATGATATGTTTTATGCGATTATCAAATACTCTGAGAAGGAGCGGCATTGTCCCATGCACCCCAGTTTCAACAACAAAAATATTCGGGGATTGAATGTCTGATAGTATTTTTATGATTGCATCGCTTAATAGTTCGTTATCTTCCACCGCTATTCTTATTTGCTCTTCTGAAGAATCTTGAAACATGTATGGAGTATTTTCAGTATCATATAAAGCAGTATACACAGCATCGCAGATGCTATTATATATTAAATCCCCGTTGCCGAACTGAAATAGAAACTTTCTTCCTATTAATAACGGTATTGCAAGTTTTGTATTATCTTTATTCCACTTGTTGAAAGCCAGATATGGAAGCAATGTGTCACGCAGCAGGAATATTACTGCCGTGTCCGGGGGGATTGATTCGTAAACCCATCGGCTAAAAGAGTGTATCTTCTCATAAAAAGAATTGCTTTTTATTTTTAGTAATAGGCTTGCTCGTTCCGGTGATTCCGATATTGAATCAAGATATTGCTGCAAGGGTATTTCATTATGTTTGTAACTCAACTCGTTGTAAACAGGTGCTTTTTTGATTAGCAAAAATGGTGAGTCGCGATTTGAACTGATAAATGTCTCTAAAGTCTGTGTAGCTTGCAAACGATTCTGAAACAAATCGTATGTATCGCAATAACCTTCATCATTTATATCTTCCAGAAACTTATGTAGGACTTTTGCTTCATGTACTGTTTCTTTCAGGGCATTGCCCTTTTCTTGTAATCGAACATAATAATCCAATCTCTTTTTATACCATTCCAAGTTGTATGTAATAAAATCCATAACACTCTCATAACTAATATAAATACACGAACATCTTGATTCTGTGCAATCGTAGACTACCTAACGATTATACCGCATCATTGTACCGCAGATAGTTTGCATTATCAAGATATTCGCGTTTTTGTTTAGCACAAGTCTGTTATGCTTATAACCTAATCAACAAATATGCAAGAAAAGAATTGTACTTATTTCCTATGAACGTTCTGATACATATCTTCCGGCGCGGCTTTGGATAATTCTGATGGTATTATCTATGTCGTTGGTGCCGTTTAGATAGTCAATCACACCCTCCATGTCATAGCTGGGGTATTCATGGCTCTAATGTATACATCGATAAATGCGAAGCCGAGTTGATCAAGAATTATTTCAGGCACCAGATACAACTCCTCCCAATGTACACTTCAAGTTCATGCCGATATTAATTCCGCAGAATGTTGAATCATCAAGATTTAAAATAAGCTTCATCAGTTCACTTTGATTGTCACCAATATACAATACTGTTCCCATCTGACTTGTTCTGCTATCCTTACGCATAGCTATATAACTGTCTGGATAACGCTCTGATGCTTCATTGTCTGACATGCGAAGGTTCCCAATACTCTCGTACATTATACTCATCCTTTCCCATAAATGCTGTATATTTCTACTGCCTATTATACTACCGCAGAAAGAAAAAGTAAAGATTTCATCAATGCTTTCATAATCAACTATATTCTTGTAATGTCTGTATTTCTAAGTCATGGGACAGATGAACCGTCCCCTTGTCTCGTGATCTGTCAGTTTATCACCTGCTGCTCGCTCAAGTATCTTTGCAGGCGGTTTTGCATGATTTGTGCGGTTTCTTCCGCAGTTTTCGCATCATCGTAAAATGCTGCAAGGTCTCCTGCTATAATATCCCACAGCTCGGGACTGTATCGGGCATAGCCGGATTGCGCGGATGTAACTATAGATCGCAGATTGTTTGCTGCAACGTCTGACATTGGAGTCAATGTTACTTCGTAACTGATAGGTGTTCCCGCAGCAGTCATATCTGTCAGAAAATGCGTTGGTGGCATTTCAACAAGATTGCCGGAAGAAAGATCGAGTATATAGTGTGGTGCCGGAGCATCAGCGACTAAAGCTTCAAATAAATCTATACGCAAGGGGAATCCGAAATTACTGCCCATGTAAACCATCGATGACGGTGTTGCCGGTAACAGGAAGCCCCGCAGAAACTCCCAAGCACCATCCGGATGTTCCGAAGAAGCATTTATCCCCATTTCAACCATTGTCTCAATGATATGCACACCCCCGTTAATTGAGGGAAAACCAATAACTTGCAAATCATTGCCAAAAAGTTCCGCAGCAAGATGATAGTCTTCAAGCTCGAACAAAGTTACCGCTCTCAGGGCTTGCTCACCCCGTAGTATCCTCAGATACTCATCCGGATGAGAACGGAGTATCGTCCCTACCTCTTCCCATGTCCGGGGAAATTTTCTCGAAAGTTCAAGAACCTCAATGAAAGCGGCATTATCTAAGTCGGCTGTATATGTATGCATATCAAGAAAACCCATGCCGGAGAACCTGACAATGTCGCTGATAAATAACAGGCTCATCATATGTGTACCTATAGGATGTGATAAACCGGATGACCCTTCGACTAACGCAAGAAGCTCCGAAAGTGTCCATTTGTCGATATGCCCTACAGTCTCTGCCGTACCTATCATTGTTCTTATGCTAACGCCATTGGTTATCATCGGTAATATACCATCCGAATTCTCTAAAGCCAGCAAAAAATTAGAGAAAAAATCCGCACGGTTAATCACCGGATCATTATCAATAAACGGGTATAAATCCAGATATGGACCTTGTTCAGGCAACATATTGAAGCTGTTAAGTATCAAATCGGGACCACCACCCGTCATCAAATCAATCTGCAGTCGGGTAAGCCCCGCCTCCCAGCCACCTGCGAACTGCGCATAATCTTCAACAACAATCCGGTAAGCTGTGTTATTTAAGTTAAACTCCACCACCGCTTCAAGGGTTTCATTAGGAATATGCACACCCCCTAAGGTCAGCGTTATCTTCCCGGTAAGATCAACTCTTGGAAATGGGTTTAAAATATAGAGCATAATGCCTTGACTATCATAGTTACCCTGCTGCTGCAGTAAAACAGATATGCTCCCATCGCTAAACATACCAATATAAGCATCTTGCAAATTGACAAGCCCTGTTTCGACCCAACTGAGCAGAGTGGTTTGCTCATTTGTTTGAAGACTATAGCCATAGAGATAATCCCTGTCGGAAATAATCAAATCAAAATCAGTGCTTCCCGCAGGAAAAACAGCGGACGAGATTCCACAATTAACCGGATGTGTGCTGACCCAAGATTTGCTGATGAGATCGACTTCTCGTAACACGGTATCATCTTCGTGAATGTCAAGCACAAGCACACGGTCATCCTTTGTCGCCACCATACTATTGGCACTGCGATGAGTGTCAGCATTAAGATGAAGCTCTGACACTGATTCATTCATGGAATTTATAATGTGTAGTGTGATACCCCGCTCATCGTGTGCGGTAATTGCTATGTTACCACTTTCTGTTATAACAACTTGTAGTATGTCAAACGCATGAGCAAGGTCTTGCAGTAATTCTGTATAATACTTTTTAACCAACTCGGTGCCTTCAATGTCATACTCTGCATAAAAATAGTTTCCGGCAATACCAAAATCGGTTGTGTTCCACTGCATCGCAAAAACAGCAATAGTATCGTTGTCTTTGATTCGGAAGCCTTTAATGTTCACATATTGGTCAAAAGGTACCTGTGTTCGCCAACTCTCATGCCCGTCAACGGTTAGGCTCACAACCGTAAGAGTCGTCCGGCTATATAACTCTGATGACTCCCACTCAACATAACAATAGTAAATGCGGTCGTTTTGTACCACCACGGCTTCCGGTTTTATATCTCCGAAATCAGGTAATACTACTGGATTTGACAAGTAGATGTATGTGTCGAAATAAGTCGTTGTAACAGAGTTCTCGTCTATTTCCGATTTGGCACAAGCGGTAAACAATAGCACAAAAAAGCAAATAAAGATTGTTAAAATTCGTTTTCTCATAACAGAAGCTTTGTAACTACTCATACCATCATCCCATCTCCAAAATTAATTTCCTCATGCAATTTTGACAATCATTACTCATCTAACAGTAATACAACAGCAAAATACGTTAGAAAGTCTGAATAATCAAGCAGTTTGACATTTTTCATGACTGATTTTAGAAATGCTGCTTATACTATCCGTTTATCATATATTTCTATATCGAACCCCTAAGTAAGTACCTACTCTTGTTCGTCGAAGTATCGTTGTACACGATTTTGGATAATTCTTGCTGTGTCTGCTGATGATCTTATGCCATTTAAGAATGATTGAACTTCTTCGTCTATAATTGCTGCTATTATACTGTTGAAGCGTGAACCTGCAACGGCACTGTCGATTATTGAGCGGATTTCCAGTGCTTCTTCTTCAGTCATAGCATATATTTCTATGCCAAACTGAATTTGCGGCTCTTCATCTCCGGCTACAGCACCGATTCTCGGGTCATCAAACTCCCAAAATTTCGGAGTCATTGATTCGGCGATTAGCTCGTCAAACAAATCAATACGCAATGGAATCACAGATGAAGGTGAAATAAAATAAGCATCCGGCAACAGCAATCGCCTTACAAAACTCCACGCAGCTTCCTGATTTGGCGAGTTGGCATATATGCCGATGTCTCCCCATGGTTTGATATTGACAATATTTTGTCCTCCTGCGGGAGCCGGAATCCCTACGGCAACAATATCTCCTATTACTGCCTGTGCGATTCTGAAAGTATTAATATCATATAAAGATAATCGCACCAACGTCTGGCTTCCGTCACGAAGCCTTTTATACTCATCTGCCATATCCAAATATCTCCGGTCAGAATCATCAGGTAATCGTTCTGCGACTTCTAACAAATTGATAAACTCTTCATTATCAAAATTCGCTTTCCCGTTATCCCAATCAATAAAAGAATTGGAATCTCCCAAAATGACATGTATAAAAAAGCTTTTTGTATAAAGCTCACCGGCTAAGCTATATGGGCTTGATTCATCAAGGTTTTGCAAAATACTATCAAATGTAAGCGGAGTTAATAGCTGCGCAGTTCCACGCAACGCTATCATAGTAGATATCGAAAACTCGTTTGTGACGAATGGCAGTGTGCCGTCGGCTCTCTCCATAGTTTTTAGTACATTCGGGAAAAAATCTGTGCGGTTAATAGAAGGGTCTGCATCAATAAATGTATAAAGGTCAGCCAGAAATTCGATGTTTCCGTAAAAATAATTATTTACAATGATGTCCGGACCCCTGCCGGTTATCAGCTCAACATTCATACGAAGCGAGCTTCCTTCATAGCCCAAATCCTCTGAAAAGTATTCTCGTATCTCAATCCGGTAATCGCTGCTTTCCAAGTTAAATGCAGCAATCTCGTTTAGTAGTTCCTGTCGAAGAAACAGACCGCCAATAGTTATTACCGTTCTTTGCAAATCCGCATCTGCCCGTAAGTTGCGCTTTAGCATAGTCAGGTGTGTAAAAACGCTACTGCCGCCGATGGTTTGTACATACTCTGACTGCATTACAAAAATGTCATTATTGGAAAGCATGCCGATATGATGCTGCGGTGACACAACAATCCCTGATTCAAGCCAGTTAATGAGTGGTGTATATTTACTCAACTCCAGCACATATCCGACAAGATAACCCTCGGAAATAACGAAAAAGTCAAAAGGGGATTCGGTTTCTGCCGGAACTACTTGCTCAGCGCTGTTAATGGAAAGTTGGTATGTATCACCCCAACTGCCTATTATAAAATCAATTTCCCGTAAGGAGCTTGTTGACCCTGCGGTAAAAATAGCCGCAACACGATTATCTCTCAACCGTGTAATTCCCTGTATTGCATTTGTATCAATCTCGCCTAGTAAAATTCCGTCAGTGGTAAGTATATAGAGTGTTTGATTGTTATTGTTGCCGGTCACTACAGCGATGTTGTCTTCTGTTATAACGACATACTCAATTTGGGTAAAAGAATCCGAATATCGGGGAATGTCGAGTAACTCCCGGCTTAAGATTTCTGTGCCATGCCCGTCATATACAATATAGTGAATTGTTGCAACATCGTTGATATCAACAGTAGAGACAACAAGAGCATAATGATTGTCTTTTGTAATGAATAACCCTTTTGCTTCATGCAGTCTGTCCGATACGGGAAAATGGACCTCAACGCGGCTTTCCCCGTCAGGCATCAGTTTTGCTATTGTAAGATTCATATAATCGTGATACCAGTAAACAATGTGCTCACCATGCGCTATTGCACCGCTAACAGGGTATCTGAACATATCTGAGTTGCTGATACTTATTTCATGTGGAATATAGATGTATTTCTCAATATCAGTATTGTCAATATTGTCCGTGTTGTTCAGAAATGAACCATCTTTGTCATCGTTGTCGGCATTGCGGCATGCTACGAGAGTGAACACGATTATTACAAATAAAAGTGTCGATATCAGTTTCTTTGATGTTCCCATAACTTTTCCTCATTGTTGAATACGGAAATATTTTAGCAAATTTATACAGGACTTCCTACTTATAATAGTGTGGTACAGGGACTTGGTTCGTATACTTATGTTACATAGTAATTTGTTAAGCTTACTTGATTAGCTAAATTTCAAAATAAGCCCTCACTACATATATGTATCCAAACTGGCAAAAAGGGAAAATGTAATATTAATTCTGTATGTTTCCATTTTTCATATCCTTTTCACCCTAAAGGGATGAAATGACTCCCCCGGAGTTCTTGTGCAAACCCGCGGAAGTCAGATGCTCGCCCGGCTTCAATGTCTGCAATGCCTTCATCTATAACTTCATAAAGAGCATTTAGTGCTGTTATTCTATTATAGTCTTCAATACTTAGCAAAATATATCGACCTCGTCCGTGCTTTGTTAATATAACCGGACGATTTTCTGTATCTATAGACTTCATAACCTCTGCCATATTTTGACGTAAATCAGATACCGGTCTAACATCCGGCAATGTGCTTGTTCTCATAATATTCACTCCAATCGATATTGTACGTTAATTGTAACATATTAACGTACAATAATCAACATGTTGTTCTATAAATATCTCATCAATGCTTTCATAATCGACTATATTCTTGTAATGTCTGCATTTCTAAGTCATGGGACAGATGAACAGTCCCCTTGTCTTCTTTCTTGTGTCTGAAAACTTGTCCACCCCTGTCCAAAATTTACAGGATACTGTGTATCAGAATTTTTCGTAGAAGGTTAAAATTAGAGCATAATTTGTACAAGAAGTTGAGAAGGCGAGGGGATAACTATGAATGCATCAAAGAGAATTTATAACATACCTGTAATATTCATCCTCACTCTCACCGCTCTTTCCGGCTGTCAATCCATAACTGCAGCGCAGGACAACACAAATGAACTCGATACGCCACCGATGGAGGTGGTCTCAACCACTTCGAAACCATCACATGATATAATTATTGATATACCCGATGAGCCCGTGTTTAATAATAAGCCCGATATACCTGTATCTAATGTGGATTATTATTTGGACTATTACACAGATTTCCTGCGTGACCGGATAAACAACCGGTTCATTCGCTTCGAGTATTGCACAAAAGATGATTTGAATCTGACACTTGTATTTTATGAGTGCTTTTTGCTTAAAGCACCCTGGGGCGATTATTACTATGTCGAAAACATCAGCGACATTGAAAGATCTGAACTTCTGGAGTATTTGAGCATTGATGGTAATGATTACATTGAAGATATCACCCGTTGCTATGTACCCGAAGCTATTGATTTTATACGTTATATGACAGGTTATGAATTCAGTCGCGAAGAGTTGGGTGCAGCTCTAAACATCGATGGTTATCAGTGGACATACTTGGAAGATCGGGATGCTTATTACTTAATATGCGGCGACACCGAATATAGGTTTGTGACTTGTGATGAGGTTGTTGAGTTAAATGATGGGCAAAAGAATATTTATTATGTCGATGAAGCAGGTCAACGCGCTGTGCTGACCATAGAGGAGATTGATGGACGAATCGTCTTCATATCGAACCGCTATCTTTGATTGCCTCCGGATGATTCTGCGAAGCTGATAGAGGATAACACATGATTAAGCGTAAAACTCGTCCAAATAATTGGGGTGAAAGAAATGAAAAGAATAATATCAATATGTTGTATGGGCGTAGCCGTGGTTTTAATGTCGTTGCCTTATGGCGTACAAATGCAGTTTGTATCTGATCCGGGTCCGCCTATGGAATTTGTGTCTTTCTACTATTCTTATTTCAGCGTGATGCCGATAGGATATGCAAATTGGTTTCCGATTATAACCGTTCTACTATCTATTGCTGTTTTGTTAATGCTTGTTATCAGGGCGGTAAAGCAGAAAAAGGAAAATAATTATACAGTGAAACCCTTGATGATTTGTCTAACAATCTGTATAATTGCGTCATTGTGTTCATGGCTGATTTTCAATGCGGTAAGTGTGATTGGGGTCATTGTGCTTGCTCTCCATATAGCAACGCTTGCACTACAAATCAACTATAAGAAGACATAAGACAGGGGGACGGCATTGTAGTTTGTAACGAGTCCGGTTTACTTTCAGATTACGGTGAATTGCCGGAATCTATCCGCTTCCAAACAGCCTGCGGAGTCGCACTTGCGGTAATAATCCATGAGCCAATTCCGGCTGTGGAGATTGAACCTTTTACTTGCGTCCTTCGCAAGCCGAAAGAGAACTCGCGACTTCTTCCCAATCCTCCAGCAGCTCATCCAACTGCGTTTTCAGAGCCGCCTCTTCTTCATCAAGCTCCATCAGTCTTTCATAATCTGTCGCATGCTCCGTCTTTAACTTATCCAAGACTTCAATCTCTTCTTCAAGTTTCTCTATCTCACGTTCCAGTCTTCTTTGCTCTTTTTGAGCATCAGACGGTTTTACCTTCGGTTTTCCATAATAACGAGCTTTACTTTCCTGCTTTTTGTCCTTCCCGGACAGACTCCCCATCCGTTGCACGGATTTCTCACTCCCTGTCGCACGGATTGGGATTGGAACCGTCCCCTTATTCTGCACCTTGTCCCGCTTCCATGCAACATATTTTTCATATGTACCTTGAAAATCTGTAAAATCTCCATTATCCAGTTCCCAGATACGGGTTGCGAATCTGTTGATAAAGTATCTGTCGTGTGAAATGAATAAAAGCGTTTCATCGTATTGCGAAACAGCATTTTCTATCCATTCACGTGAATCGAGGTCGAGATGGTTAGTCGGTTCGTCAAGGATTAGCAGGTTTATCTCGCTGTTCATCAGCATACACAACCGCAAACGGCTTTTTTCGCCGCCTGACAAGTCCCCTACAAGCTTAAACACGTCTTCACCCGGAAATAAATACGCTCCGAGCCTGTTTCTTGCTGTTTGCGGATTCTCATTTTGCTCATATATAAGAGTGTCCAGAATAGAGCGGTTCGGATTATCAAACGTGATAATCTGCGGCAAATACGCCGGCTTTACTGCAGGACCGCGACGGGAAAATCCGGAATCCGGTTTTTCCTGCCCCATAATTATTCTGACCAGTGTTGTTTTTCCCGTTCCATTATCCCCTATTATCGCTATCCGTTCCCCGCCTTGAACAAAAAGCTCATCAATGTCTATGAGTAATCTGTCACGGATGGGGTGATTTTTATGATTAAAGGATTTTGTCAGCCCCTTTATAACCAGAACCTCATCGCCGCGAAAATCTCTCTCGGAAAACCTTGCGTGCATTTTTTTATCTTTGTCAGGTCTGTCAGTTTTGACCGCACGCTCCGCGCGTGTCCTTAATGCGAAGGACTTTTTCATTAGTGTACTATTTCCGATTCCCCATTGATGCAATCTGTCCGCTGATGCATGAAGACGCTTTGATTCAGCCTGCTCACGCTTGAATTTCTCAAGCTGCTCCTCAAAACGCCGCTTCTTTTCAACAACATAATAGCTATAGTTGCCGCTGTAAAACTCAGCTTTTCCGTTGTTAATCTCTATTGCCCGATGTATTGTTTTGTCGAGAAAATACCTGTCGTGCGAGATAATAAGCACAGTACCCTTAAATTTAAGTAAAAACTCCTCAAGCCACATTGTCGCATTTAAATCGAGATGGTTTGTAGGTTCATCAAGCAAAAGTATGTCAGTTTTTTCAAGAATCAAACGTGCAAGGTTTATTCTGGTTTTTTCACCGCCCGAAAGTGTGTTAAACAACTGTTCCCTCTGCCGGTGCGGAATTTGTAAACCATTGACTACACGGCCCAGCTCTGTCTCTATCATATACCCGCCCAAGCGGTCAAACTCAAACGCAAGAAAGTCATAGCTACGCAATATCTCTGATGCGTTATCGCTCTGCATTTGCTCTTCAAGTTGTTCCATCTCCGTTTTTATAGCATAAAGTCTCGAAAAAGCTGTCTGCAACACATCTTCCGCAGTGTAATCCGCAGGAAACACCGGTATCTGAGAAATCATACCAACCACTTTGCCTGCAGGTATTATAATATTACCCTCGTCTTCCGAAAGCTCCCCGGTAATTATCTTGAGAAGAGTGGTCTTGCCGGCTCCGTTTTTTCCCAGCAAACCAATACGTTCACCTTCATTTACCTCAAAAGTGATATCGTCAAGAATATCTACGCCCTCTTCAAATGCCTTTTTTATGTTTTGTACTGAAATATCAATCATACGGCTATTATATCATAGCTGTCGCAATACATCACGAGTTTCAGATATGTTAGATACAGCGTTATGATATATGTATTAATCAATATATGATAACTGCTTGCAGTTATTAGAAGACAAGAAGACAGGGGGACGGTTCATCTGTCTTGTATCCCCCTACTGCCAGCGGCGTTTTGACATTATGGATAAATGTATATATACTGTCTTTGTCTTCTTGTCTTGATGTCTTGAGACAGATGAACCGTCCCCCTGTCTTCCTTGTCTTGCAAAAAGAAATAGAGGAATATAATATGATGTTAAACATCGTGATGGTAGAGCCTCAAATACCTCAAAATACGGGGAATGTTGCAAGGACTTGCGCAGCCACGGGTTCACGACTGCATCTTGTAGGACCGATGGCTTTTGAGCCTGACGATAAAAAGCTGAAACGGGCAGGGCTTGATTACTGGCATTTATTGGATATAACATATTATACCGATATCTTTGAGTTCTTTGACAAGGTTTCAAACGGTTTGCTCAGAGCAGCTTATGAAAATCCGGGCAAAGAGAAGAATTGCAAAAACGATAATTGCAAAAATAATAGCGAATATGGAAACGGTATCCACAAAACCTGTTACCCAGATACATCCGCACACGAGTTCTACTACTTCACTACAAAAGCCGCACATATTTACACAGAACCAAACTACGGCGATAATGCTTACCTATTCTTCGGCAGTGAAACAAAGGGATTGGACGAATCCCTCCTCTACAAGAACCCGGAACAATGCGTCCGCTTCCCTATGCTACCCGATGCAAGAAGCATGAACCTATCTAATACCGTAGCAATAGGAGTCTTCGAAGTCCTGCGCCAATGGAACTTCTCCGGGTTGCAAAACTACGGGAAAATGGCAGAATGAGAAAAGTAAAGTTTGCCGGAGGACGGCTCCATCCCCTACCCCAGAATAAACCGTGCTATTTTATCCTTCCTCGCCGTGGGATTCATATGCAAAATCCGCTCGGTTATAACTTCAACAGCTTCATCTTCATCAATACTATCTGCAATATCAAACACTTCTTTGCCCCAGAACGATTCTGCTGTGCAAAACACTGTTGATGAAAATCCGTACATTTCGCCTTTTTTTGATACATTATAATATATATCGCAAATGGTCAGATACATTTTCATTTGCAGCTCAGTTAAAGCACTGTCGAATCTTGATTTATCTTCTCTTGAGAATCTCGCTAAACGTTTAATTTCGTGAAGCGCAAGCCGGTCATACTCCGATACCGTATCATAAATACGCTTGGCAAAGTTGCTTATAACCCCGTCATAATAATCATCTTCAAATTCTCTTCCTTTGCGCCTCGCCGCAAGGAAATAAGGATACCACTGCCTCGTGATATATCCCGCTTTACGGAAGAAAACCTTTGAGTATGCGATATCGTCACGCTCGCTTAAAACACGGATCCGCCACTCCCACGGGTCGGTGTCGGGATTCCCTGTGTGCCACTCTATGCCCGTATCATCTTCTGCACCCCATCCATATCGGAATAAACCGAAAACCCCTTCATCTTTTCCACCTATCGCACCCGAGAATCCGGCGTCCAGCAAAGAATCAATAAACTCTGTGTAGTTACTAATCATTTCAAGCCTCCTTCTACCACGCTTCAAAATAAATATGCATTAGAGCATTTATAATACCACACAACCACGTCACCTGTATGTCATGTTTGTGTGATTTTTGAAGACATGGGGACGGTTCATCTGTCTTGACTGGAGTTTGATAAGGCAAGACAGATGAACCGTCCCCATGTCTCCCCCCACAGAAAAAGTTGCTTTCCCTCACTTTGAGGGAAAGCAACTTTTTTGCCGATTCAGCTAAAACGGATTCTCCGTCGGGTATGGCAGACATGCCGGTTGGTTGTAGGAGATTTTCGGGACACCCAGATTCTTGAATACTTCGAAGATTGCTTTTCCGTGGTGGCCGAAGGCTACTGCTCCATGGTGGGGGTATCGGTCGGCTATCAGGACGTGGCGGTAGAAGCGTCCCATTTCTTTTATTGCGAATATGCCTATGCCGCCGAAGGATTGTGTCGGTACGGGCAGAACTTCGCCGTTTGCGATATATGCAGTCAAGCCGCCTTCGGCAGATCCTTGTACGCGGAAGAATGTGATTTCTCCAGGTTTTATATCGCCTTCCAGAGTTCCTCTTGTTACATCGGGTTCTTTGCCGGGTTCGATCAGGCGGTGCATTATCAGTTGATATTTTAGTGTGCCCTTACTAAGGTGGCACATCGGAGTATTTCCGCAATGGAAGCCCATAAAAGTGTCTGTATGGGTATAATCAAACTTGCCTTTGATATCTTTTTCATACATATCGGCAGGTACGGAGTTATTGATATCGAGAAGTGTCACAGAGGTGTTGCTAACGCAAGTTCCGATGTATTCGGACAGAACACCATAAATATCAACTTCGCATGATACAGGTATTCCTCTCGCTGCCATACGGCTGTTTACGAAACATGGTACGAAGCCGAACTCTGTCTGGAATGCAGGCCAGCATTTATTTGCAAATGCCACATATTCACAGCTTCCTTTGTTTTCTTCGGCTAAATCCAAGAGTGTGATTTCAAATTGCGCAAGCTTCGGCAGTATGCCGGGCATTTTGTTTCCGTCACCCAGTTCTTTTTCCATGTCCGCAATTACTCCCGGGATACGCGGGTCATCTTTGCGGGCATTAAATGCAACAAGTAAATCCAGCTCGGAATTTTCTTGTATTTCAACACCCATGTTAAATAGTTGCTTTATTGGTGCGTTACATGCCAGGAAGTCTTGCGGGCGCGGTCCGTATGAGAGGATTTTCAAGTTTGATACTCCGATGATTGCTCTGGCAATCGGGACAAATTCATCAATCATCCCGGCGATTTCTTTTGCTGTACCCACCGGAAACTCGGGTATGTAACCTTTCAGGTTACGAAGTCCGAGATTATATGAACAGTTGAGCATACCGCAGTATGCGTCGCCGCGTCCGCCCATCAGCTTGTCGGCGGCATCTTCTGCAGCAGCAACGAACATCGTCGGGCCGGGGAAGTGCTTTGCGATAAGTGTTTCCGGTGTTTCCGGACCGAAGTTGCCCAGAAAAACTACAAGCGCGTTTACACCTGCGGCTTTAACATCTTCAACGGCTTTTAGCATGTCCTTTTCGTTTTCTACCGTTGTTTTACATTCATATATGTCTCCATGTGCCGCTACGATTGCTTTGCGACGTTCTTCGGATAATTCAATCACGAAACAGTCGCGTGATACGGATATAATACCTAGTTTAATTGTTGGGATGTTTGTCATTTGTTTTCCTCCTGTAAGTATAAATAGTTACTTCTGCCCGTAATATGCATTTCTGCCGTGTTTGCGTAAATAATGCTTATTAAGCAGCTCCAGTTGCATGGGTTGTAAGTTTGGAGCTATCATTATACCATGCCATGCCATAAATGCAATCTCTTCGAGGACTACTGCGTTATGGACTGCTTCTGCAGCATCTTTTCCCCATGTGAACGGACCGTGGCTGTACACAAGTGCCGCAGGGATTGTATCGGGGTCAATCCCCGAAAAACTTTCGATTATAACTTTGCCTGTATCCCTTTCATATTCATCGGTGATTTCTTCGGGTGTCATTTTACGCGTGCAAGGTATGCTTCCATAAAAATAGTCGGCATGTGTTGTCCCAAGTGCAGGGATTTCCATACCTGCCTGTGCGAATATTGTCGCCCAACGGCTGTGAGTGTGTACGATACCGCCGATGTTGGGAAACGCCTTGTATAACTCCAGATGAGTTGCTGTGTCAGATGAAGGTGATAGATCACTGTCTACGATTTTACCGGTTTCAAGCTCAACAGTGACCATATGCTCTGCTGTCATTCCATCATACTCAACACCGGACGGCTTGATTACAACAAGTCCTTTTTCACGGTCAATGCCTGATACATTGCCCCATGTAAATGTGATCAGTCCGTATTTTGGTAAAAGTAAATTTGCTTCCAATACTTGTTTTTTAAGATCATTTAGCATGGTTCTTTATACTCCTATTTGGAAATATTTTTGTCTGCATTTTTCCACTCAGGACAACCCCCGGCTCTTCGAGCCACCCCCTTCCGCGGAAGGGGGCATAAGATTATTCTCTTAACCCCTGTTTGCCAAAACTTCCACTGCCGTGTGTTCAACTTCCAATGCAGATTTATAGCGGGACAGGTATTTTTCGTAACCCTTTACGTCTTCGGGGTCGGGAGTTATTGTTGTTACTTCCGAGCCTGCAAATATTTTATCATCAAGGAAATCTTCCAAGGATTCATCCTTTTCTTTGTTTACTGCGTATGCTGCAAGCAGTGCTATGCCCCATGCTCCACCTTCTCCTGCAGATTCCATAACTGCAATCGGGATGTTCAATACGCCTGCCATTAGCCTTTGACCTACGACAGGTGTTTTGAAAAGTCCACCGTGACCGAGGAGCTTTGATACTTTTACGCCTTCTTCCGTTAAGATGTCCATACCTATTCTTACTGTTGATATTGATGAGAATAATAAAGACCTCATAAAATTCTCTATGGAAAAATTACTGTCCGGAGTACGCGCAAACAGCGGACGTCCTTCGGTGAATCCCGTCATGTGTTCTCCTGCAAGGTAGTTTACCGATACCAATCCTCCGCAATCAGAGTCGCCTTTTAGCGCAGCATTATATAACACCTTATATAGTTCTGTTTTATCGGGTGTATTCTCCATTTTTGTCATGGCGTCGCCGAACAGATTTACCCATGCATCCAAGTCGGATGTGCAAGTGTTACTGTGTACCATAGCTACGGGTCTTCCTGTAGGCGTTGTGATTTTATCTATTTTCGGCAGAAGCTTTGTAAGGGGCTTTTCGAGAACCAGCATTGCAAAGACTGATGTGCCTGCCGAGATGTTTCCGGTGTTAGGTTTAATTGCGTTTGTTGCAACCATGCCTGTACCTGCGTCGCCTTCGGGCGGACAAAACGGAATTCCTGCTTTCAGGTTTCCTGTCGGGTCAAGCAGTTTTGCTCCCTCTTCTGTCAGATATCCTGCATTTTCTCCTGCGCTAAGCACTTTTGGCATAATATCAAGAAGCTTCCAAGGTAAATTGTATTCTTCAACAAGAGAATCGAATATCGAAACCTTTTCCGCATGATAATTATTCGTGCTGCTGTCAACAGGCATAAAGCCCGAAGCCTCGCCGACCCCCACTACTTTTTCTCCTGTAAGCCGGAAGTGTACATAACCTGCAAGAGTTGTCAGGTTTCTTATATCATTTACATGAGATTCCCGCTTAGAAACCGCATGGTGCAAATGAGCAATACTCCAACGCTGCGGAATACTGAACCCGAACTCTTTCGTCAAAAGCTCCGACGATTTTCCGGTTATTGTGTTGCGCCATGTGCGAAATTCTACAAGCTGATTATTATCTTCATCAAGCACAAGATATCCATGCATCATAGCGGATATTCCAATACCTGCTATTTCAGGTAATGTGCCATGCTTTTCCTGATAGTCTGCTGCAAGCTCTCTATAACTCTCTTGCAGACCTGTTCTCACATCTTCAAGATGATATGTCCACACCCCGTTTTCAAACCGGTTCTCCCAATCAAAGCCCCCGCTCGCAAGCGGCTTGCCCGTTTGGTCGATAGCGACTGCTTTAATGCGGGTTGAACCTAGTTCTATGCCTAGAAATGCTTTCATCAAATTACCTCCAGTGCTTTAGCGTCCTCCTCCAAGACAGATGAACCGTCCCCTTGTCTTGTTAACGTCCTCCTCCAAGACAGATGAACCGTCCCCTTGTCTTGTTATGTCCCCCTGCAAGACAGATGAACCGTCCCCTTGTCTTGTTATGTCCCCCTGCAAGACAGATGAACCGTCCCCTTGTCCTGTTTAATTCTTCATCCCGGTCATTACAATACCCTCAACAAAGTAACGTTGACCGAAGATGTATATTACCAGTGGCGGGAGTATTGTCATTACTGTTGCGGCGAACATTCCCGCGAAGTCAGTTCTAAAAGTACCGAAGAATGATGTAAGGCCAAGAACCATGGTATAACTTTCACGGGAGTGTATGTATATCATTTGTTGCAACAGATCATTCCACGTTGTAATAAATATCAACAGCGCAACAACGATTATAGCCGATTTTATGGATGGTACAATAATGCTGACGAGTGTACGAAAATATCCTGCACCGTCGATTTTTGCCGCTTCGTCGAGTTCTCTGGGAACCGTTCTTATAAACTGCCGCAGAAGGAAAATATTGAACGCCCCTCCTCCGCAAAGATACGGAAGGATTAGAGGCCAGTATGAAGGAACAAGTCCTAATGCAGACCATGCCATATATAAAGGCACAAGTGTAACCGCTGCCGGCATCAGCATCGAGCCGACACAGAGTGAAAATAAAAACTTTTTGCCACGAAACCGAAGCCGCGCAAATGCATAAGCACACGATATGGCGGTTGCCGTGCCAAAAATAACACAGGGTACGGTTATTGTTAATGAATTTCTCAGGTTTAGCCAAAAGTTAAAGCTGGCAGGATTGATAATGTAATTGCTCCACAACCATTCTGTAACATTGAGCGTACCCAGAGGAAAGAATGTCGGCGGCCACAGGAAGATACCTTGGCTACCCATAACAGATGACCGGAAAATCCACCAAATCGGCAAGAGAACCACAGCGGCGATTGAAACGATAAGAATAAATGAGATAATATTAAAAACTGTATTTGTCCGTCTTTTACTTTGTAAGCCGCCGAATTTTTGCGTACTGAGTTTTCGTTCACTGCTTTTAACAAATCCACTCATTACTTATCATCTCCTTCGTAAAAAATCCAGCTCTTTGATGTTAAGAATATTACTGCTGCAAGCAGCGCGGATATTAAGAAAAACACAAAAGCCATTGCGCTTGCAAATGCATACTGACCTGTTCTGGGTCCGAAGTGGTACAATAAATATGTCATAAACATTGTAGATTGCCCCGGTCCGCCGCTCGTTACTGCCAGCGCCGGAACAACGACTTGAAGATTTACAACAAGGCTCATTAACATATTAAAGAAAATAATCGGAGTCATGCAAGGAATTGTTATGCGCCAAAACCGCTGCCAGAAATTCGCGCCGTCCACCTCAGCAGCCTCCATATAAACTCTTGGTACATTTTGCAATCCCGCAAGAAAAATCACAATAAGGTTTCCGCATGTCCAAACCGCAATCATTACCAATGCCGGTATAACTGTATCTGCTGATGATAGAAAATGAACCCTGTCAAAACCCATGTTTACAAGGATATAGTTGACAAGCCCACCTTCATATCTAAGCAGGAAAAACCAACTTATCATAACCGCTGCAGACGGTAAAATGTACGGAATATAAAATACGGCGCGTAAAAACGTTCGCCCCGGCATTTTCCGGTTTAGTAGAACAGCTATAAACATGGAATATATTACACTGCTTATGATTGCAAAAAGGGCGAAGTAAATAGTAACATAAATCGAGTTTAAGAAGTTGATGCTCGGATTCGTGAAAATAAACCTGAAGTTCTCAAGTCCCACAAAAGAAGGTGCCTCGCCGCGCACCAGCATAAACACTGTCAAATCCGTAAAACCCACAATTAATGCCGCTAACAACGGCAGATACGTAATTAATGACAATCCGAGAAATGCCGGTATCAAAAAAACATATGCCGCCCGTTGCTCTTTAATTGCAATTATTGATTTTTCTTTTTTTTCTTTTCTAAATATATTCATACCATAACCGTTATGCGGACATCCATCACAACACGTTGTTGTTCCAAGAGCGCCTCTCAGATTAAGCCTCAAGGCGCTCTTATAGTGTTACATACCTGCGTTGCTTTGCTCGTGCATTATTATGCGCGAGTGTTATCCGGCAAGAGCCGCTACCAGTGCAGGACGAACTTCGTCGATTACCTGTTGCACCGTCTTCGTGCCATTGGCTGCTTCAACCAGTGCCGGAATCAGGATTCTGTCTATCGCATCTGTATTTGGCGTGTAGTACCAGCCTGTCGGATGTGTTACATCTGTGTTGATTGCTACGTCTGCGACTGCTGTTCTAAATGATGAAGCCGGAAGTCTTGCGCGGTGCGGAGCATCATCAATCCATCTTTGGAGTAGAGCTTCTTCCGTAAACCAGTTCATCATATTCGGCATCCACCAGCCATACTCAATCGGACCCCAGTTATTTTCCGGGTTTGAATACCATCTCAGAAACTCAGCAGCTTCTTGAGGATGATCTGTTTGTGAGAATATTCCTACCGGACCGCCTGCCGTGATGTTTGCGGGGCGTTCCATGTATGGGAGTACACCTACGCCGTAGTTAATGTCACTACCACTTGTAAAACCTACAGCCCATTGACCTTCTGAAGCCATTGCAACATTACCTGCACCGAGGGAGTCATGCCAACCGCTGTCTTGTTGTGCGGGATTAAACGGTGCAACCTGATGTACCAGATGAAGGTCATATACTTTTTGCATACCTTCAATCGCAGCTGCATCAAAAACTATCGCTGTGCCGTCTTCCGAGTACCATCTTCCACCGTTGGACAGTGCCCATACTTCCAGTTGCCATGCCCATTGGTTGATGTATGCACCGTATTGCACAATGTTATTTGCATCAAAACCGGCGTCGCCCGGGTTGTTGCCGTTTGAGTCAAAGGTAAGCTGTCTTGCTACTTCAATGAACTCATCCCAGGTCCATGCGTCTTCGATTCTTGTCGGCGGATGCGGTATTCCTGCATCGTCGAACATGTCTTTGTTAAACCAAAGAGCAAGAACTTCGCTGGCTACCGAATACGCAACTGTTTGCCCGCGATCTTTAAATGTGATTCCATCTTTGGGTCTGCTCGGTTGACCTGCGTAAATGTCATACATCAGAAGTAACCCTTCTCTTGCCCAGCCGATAGCCGTACGCTCGTCTACCATTCCCGTGTCGGGCATATCGTCTCCCGTTGACATAATCAGAAGTCTTTCGGCGTATTCTTCCTGGCTACCCAAATGAAGTGCCGTCACCCAGATTCTATCCTGGCTTTCATTAAATTCTGCCAAAGCCACTTTTGTTGATTCATACTCTGCCACTTCACCCCACATTGAGAAAGTGAGTTGCACTTCTCTGTCGGAACCCTCTGCTCCTGATCCGCTTCCACTGTCTGCGCACGCAACTAATCCGAACATAAGAGCTGCTGTGCACAGTAACGCGATGATTTTGCTTACTTTTTTCATAGTATGTTCCTTTCTTTTTTCTGATTTCTTTTTTATACTATATATAATAAACACTTATGTGTGTTTAACGCGGAAGTTTCGTTATTGTACAGTGGGGTATACCTATCCCCGTCATTCTGCGCGCCAGTCGCAGAATCTATTGTTGTGTGTGAGTGTTCTCTTGGAAATATAGTATAATTACGAAATGGATTCTGCAACTACGTGCAGAATGACGTACCGGTTTCGTTACCGGGGGATACATTCACTTTTTTATCATATACGTAAAACTCGATTTCGTTTTCGGAGAGGTTTTTTAGTTTTAATGTATCTTTTGTTACTGTTACAGCCAGCTTTTGACCTTTCCAAATAACCTTAAATGATATTCCTTTTATTTGCTCCGGTATACATGGCTTAAATGTAAGAGTGTCTATGCTCAGTGCGTTTACCAGACCGCCGAAGCCGTGTACCACTTCCTGCCACATTCCACCTACGTTTGCAAAGTGTATTCCGTCGGAGGCGCGGGGGCGAAGACCAAAGTCAATATCTATGGATTTAAGCCAGTTCTCATATGCAAGGTCGGGATGTCCCATATATGCTGCCACTATTGCGTTATGGCAGATAGAGTTTGAGGAATCGTGGATGGTGTAGGGGTTGTAGTATTCGTATGCTGCCACCATTTCATCTTTGGTAAATGCTTCCGGATACAATCCCATAAGCGCAATTACATCGGATTGCTTCAAGCATTTAGCACGGTAGCGCAGCTCCTGAGTAGTATATGAGCCGAACTGCCGGGTTTTGTCAACCCAAATACCCTCTATATCGATTTCACAAAAGGCGGTGTCAAAATCGTCGCATTGCCATATGATGTTGCGCTCTTCATCCTTGGGTATCGGCAGCCCGTCAGCTATTTCATTAAACAGCCCCAGTTCCTTTTCGTCAAATCCGATTTTGTCACATAGCTTTTCGTAGACATCGGGTGCATCTTCTTTGCACATGGTCACGACTTTTTCTGCAAGCCTCAGACTTTCACGGACTACAAAGTTCGTATATGCGTTATTGTTAGTTATCGGCTTGTATTCGTCAGGACCCATAACTCCCAGAATATGCCATCCCGGGCGACCTTTCAGCTTGTTGACACGTGTTGTCCAATAACGTGATGTTTCGAGGATTATTTCCAATCCGTTGTTGTAAAGATAGTCTTTATCCAATGTGTTTTGGTAATAGTGCCACAGACCTACGACAATATCTGCGGTTATATGAATCTCATGATCAGCGTATTCAAATAATGAGCAGACTTCATCACCGTAGCGGTCTGTTTGCCAGGGATATCTTGCGCCGATATAGTTATGAGCTTTTGCGCTGCGGCGGGCACCGTCGATAATACCGTAGCGGTAAAGTCCTGTCATTTTTGCAAGATGCGGCTGAGTGTAGATGTAAAATGGTTGAAAAAATATCTCCATGTCCCAACAAACAGAGCCCAGATACATTTCACTGGTCGAACCTTTAGCGCAGTTCAGAGCACGCGGGTCGGTTGAGCGGGCGCGGAGTAAATGATATATTGATTGTCTAATTGCGCGTTGGCTGTTGTAGTTTTCGGGGTCATTTGATGTAATTTGGATATCAGACATTTCCCAGTTATTCGCCCAACGCTTTATATGTGCAGTATGGAGTTCTTTCGCGCCTTTGTCAATAGCTTTGTTTATCATTTTTATGCCTTCGTCGAGCAGGGATTCTCTGTTAAAATACATGCTTGAAGCTTGAGCCGAAACTTTTAGTGCTTTTACCTCTTCGTTTTCATTGATGGTAAACGAAAGATTTGAGTATATACGGCATCCGTCGCGTGTAACAGAGTGGAACACAGGGGGACGGTTCTCTTGTGTTCCTTTATCGCAGACCAAACGGCTTGCGGTGATTATGCGGTCTTCGAGATTGCCTGTGACATCGGAATATGTAACACGGTCTGCAGCAAAGCCTATATCGCGGCTTATGAATTTGTCGTAACCATTTGTGCGGGTGTCATTGTCAATGTAGCTTTTGAGTGTGATATCGGCACTGCCTGATAATGCTTTGATATCCAGTTCTTGTACGCAGACAAATTTATCGTCCGGGTTCATATAGCGTTTGAATAATAAGTTCAGCTTCTTGCCTGATTTTGTTTCCCAAAGAAATGTCCTGTAAAGTGTGGCTTCCTGCATATTCAGCCACCGTTTGTAGCCGCTGATTTTGCCATATTCCATGTCCAGCTTTTCGCCATCGGCGTATACTTCAAAACCCAGCATATACGGCAGGTTAATAACTCCGACATTCCAAAACGGGTGTCTGCCCTGCACCAGCGGAATAAACGTTCCCCAGCGACTCTTTTTAGTAGGCACAACTTCAAGAGAAACGTTCATGGCTTTACGGTCATAAGAGATGTTTTGCTCATCGTCCGTAAACCCCTCGTCAAAGCTTGAGCGTGTCGTCAGAAACCCGGTACCGAGTGCCATGATAGACTCATTATGGCGAATACGTGTGACCTCGAACGCCTCTTCGACAACACACCAGTCTTTATCGATTTTAAGTTTATCTATGTACATGAATACTCCTTGCAAGATTTTATCCATGCCCCCTTCCTCGGAAGGGGGTGCCGTCGCAGACGGTGGGGGTTGTCCTTTAGTGCTTCTCTTCTATCCGTTTCATCACATCTTCCAGTGTGCCTTTGAATGGACCGTAGGTTTCCATCTTAATTGAGACGAGTGCTGCCGCGAACTTCAATGATGTCGGCACATCGTGGGTTAGTCTCCAGCTTTGGTAGGCTGCGAAGGTCGTGTCTCCGCGTCCCGTACGACCAATTACGCTGTTGTTAGAGAATTTTTCAAAATAGGTTTTGCCGTTTACTCTTGCTAGAACACCGTCTGATCTTGTTGCAACCATTTCGGGGCATCCCCATGATTCAAATATCTTTGCCGCTTCTTCGAGGTCTTCTGTTCCGGCACAAGTACGGGCTTCAACAATATCAAGCTTTACCATATCCATCTTTGATACGATTTCTTCTTTGTTTTTTGCTTCACCAAAATACACTTCATTTGTGCCGGGAGTTATTTGGCGCACATAACTTTGCATATCTGTTGACATACGGTGACCGCGCGCTTTGAGTCCGTCAATAAGTGCCATATCGAATTCAGAATCAGAAATACCGCCGAGGTGGTAAAATTCCGTATCCAGATCCGGTATATCTTCTATCTTCATAAGGCCCGCTGTTCTTATAATCGTGATGTCACGTTCGTCAATATTCTCTGACAAATGTAATACACGGGAGTATGTTGTATGCTCTGCCGGGATTATGAAAACATCGACGCCCAAATCCCTCATTGGCTGGACGATTTCCTCATCGGTAAGAGACATTTTTACGACCGCGGCTGTTTTTATGCCAAGCCTTGCTGTAACCATTGCACCGCAGAGCACCGCAGAGCCGGGAGCGACAATTTTGCCGCCACTGAAATGATGAACCTCGTCATATGCCATATGACCTACAAAAGTTATGCCGTACTTACTCAATTGGTTACCTCACATTAAAATAAATAACAAATGAAAAATGATAAATGACAAATAGTCAAGAGTAGAAACCAAATGCCTGTGGTAACATTAGAGGTTACTTATTAATGATACCGTATCCCGGATTTGCAGCTTGCTCGGAACAATAATATTTCGCTTATCCGCATATTCACCATGACCGCTAAGTTTTTGTGTTGCCATCAGTGCCGCTGTATATCCAATACTTTGCAAGTCTATCTCCACTGTTGTCAGCTTCGGATACACAAACTCCGATACCTCGCGATTGTCAAATCCGGCAACGGAAATGTCTTCCGGAATACGAAGCCCGTTATCTCTGATTGCATCCATTGCGCCGATCGCCATCAGGTCGTTCATAGCTAAGACTGCTGTCGGCAACGCATCACTGTGAGAATCCAGCAAATCCTTCATGCATACATACCCTGATGCTCTCTCCCAGTCACCGTTTCTTACATATGTGCTGTCAAGAACAAGACCCGATTCTTTGAACGATCTGTTTATCCCTTTGAGGCGTTCCTGAGCGGGTGCAGTATGTGCAATTCCTGTAATGACCGCTATATGTTTATGTCCGCAGTTTATTACATATTTCGTCAGCTCTGCTGCAGCGTTTTCGTTTTCGTAGCTTACCGAGCATGTGTGTTCATCGACGGAGGTTGAGTAAGCTATTATGATTGGTTTGTTTATATTTGAAAGTATCTCCGATATATCACGGTCAAACATTCCCACATAAATAATTGCATCGACTTTTGCACCATATACCAAAAAAGAAAGAGCTTTGTTGATTTTGTCTTTTTGATGTATTACCTGATCGTATTTATTATACAGACTATCAAGCATTCGAAGGTCATTAAGCAAAATGTTGTAATCGGTTTTTTCTATGTATTCCGATATTCCGTTAATAATCCTGACGGCGGGGAAGCTGAGAATATCTTCGGCAAGTACTCCGATTATGTTTGTTTTTTTTGTCCTAAGGCTTTTTGCAACACGGTTCGGCTGGTAATTTGTTTTTGATATAACATCCATTACACGCTTATGCTTTTCGGGCATTACGGGTCTGGACTTGTTTATTACATACGATACCGTCGCCGTGGAAACTCCCGCCTCTCTGGCTATATCTTTAATTGTGATAGGAGTCACCCCGTTTCATCGTTTCGTCGTTTTGAGCCATCGTTATCGTCCCGCATGTCAGAATCTTATCGCATCATCGCAAAATACAAAATTTAATCGTTTAACTTATGTTGAATTATATAGCTAATACATGAACATGTCAACAACAATCTGCATGTGTAATGCCCGAAGCAAAAACGGTTAAATTAAATCACAAAACCAAACAATTAGCAGTCTGTGCTTGCCAACACAAGCACATATATATATAATAACGCTGCATGTAGTTATCTATGCACTTCTCAATAATCTAAATGTGGAGGAGAAATCAAATGAAAGCGAAAATGACAGTAAACAAGGCTTATGAAATCGACAAGGTAGACCCGCGTATTTACGGCTCTTTTGTAGAACATCTCGGACGCTGCGTATATGATGGTATTTATGAGCCGGGGCATAAAACAGCAAATGCAGGGGGCTTCAGAGCGGATGTCAAAGAGCTTGTAAAGGAGCTGAATACATCATTTATCCGTTATCCGGGCGGCAATTTCGTTTCCGGTTATAACTGGATGGACGGAATCGGACCGGCAAATGACCGCCCGAAGCGTCTTGATCTGGCATGGAGGACAATGGAAACAAATGAAGTCGGACTGCATGAGTTCATGGATTGGGCAAACGAAGTAAATGCTGATGTAAACATGGCAATTAACCTTGGTACAAAAGGGATTGACGATGCAAGGAATATTGTTGAGTACTGCAACCATAAAGGCGGAACTTACTGGAGTGATTTACGTAAGGCAAACGGAAGAGCAGAGCCATATAAAATTAAAACATGGTGTCTTGGTAATGAGATGGACGGTCCATGGCAAATGGGAGCAAAAACAGCGGAGGAATACGGGCGTATAGCTGTTGAGGCTGCCAAAATGATGAAATGGACAGACGACAGTATTGAACTTGTTGCCTGCGGAAGCTCAAACAACTCCATGCCAACCTTTGCATCATGGGAATCAACCGTACTTGAGCATACCTACGACCATGTGGATTTTCTGTCTTTACATTGTTACTATAACAATAGAGAAAACGACTTAAAAAGTTATCTTGCAATGAATATCGACATGGATAATTTTATAAAAAGCGTAGCATCCATTTGCGACTATATTAAGGCGAAAAAGCACAGCAAGAAAACAATTAATCTATCTTTTGACGAATGGAATGTCTGGTATCATTCAAATGAGCAGGATGCAAAAATAGCAAAAGAGGCACCGTGGAGCATATCACCGTCAATCCTTGAAGATATCTATACCTTTGAGGATGCACTGCTTGTCGGCGGTTTACTTATCACCCTGCTGAAAAACTGCGATCGCGTTAAAATTGCCTGTCTTGCACAGTTAGTTAACGTAATTGCCCCGATTATGACGGAAAAAGGCGGAGAGGCCTGGCGGCAGACAACATTCTACCCGTTTAAGCAAGCAGCCAATTATGGTCACGGAACAGTACTAACCCCGATTATTGATTCGCCCACCTATGGATGCGAAAAATTTGAAAGTGTACCATACCTTGAGTCATTAGCGATACATAATGAAGAAAAGGGTGAAGTTGTAGTATTTGCACTGAACCGCTCAGAAAATGAAGATATTGAGCTTACGGTGGATTTGCAAGGGTTTAGACCGGGTTTGGTAACGGAGTTTAGCGAAATGAGCGGGTTTGGTTTAAAACAGGTAAATACAAAAGCAGATGCATCCGTAAAACCGGCAGAGAGCAAAGCCGCAAAGGTTGAAGGTGATACATTAACAGCTGTGTTAAAACCGCTATCCTGGAACATGATAAGGGTTGCTGTCAAGTGAAAAAATTATAACCGGAACACAAGGGGGTGGTTCTCCTAACACAAGGGACGGTTCTCTTGTATTCAATTAATGCACTACAACGGTTGTGCCGTCAGGAATGTTGTTGTAGATGTACCAGATATCATCACAATACATTCTTATACAACCTGCGCTTACCGGGAAACCTATACGTTCGTCTCTAAACACTCCCGGTCTGGAGAACGGTCTTGAGTGGAATGCATACCCTGTACCCGGGAAAAAACGGACAACCGGTCTTACGAAAAAGTAAGGGTCGGAAAAGTACCACCCTTCAGCTGTTCTGCTTGGAATTGTGGTAACTCCTCTTCTTGTCATGCTGTTCCAACCACCCGTGGCGATTATGAATGTTTCTATGAGTACCCATGTCTCTGTATCGGGACATTTTTCAAATACGTTTACTCTTTGATGTGAGCGATTAACCCATAAAAGATAATCTGTATCGCTTTCATATTCCATTGCATTAACGAACACTACCTTATCAAAATCATCATAATCATTTTCAAGGGCCCACTCAAGAGTCCTGTCACCTTCATATCTGGAAGAAACCGTTTCCAGTACACGTTCTGCTTCCAGATCAATCCAATATGTTATGCAGCGATTTTGAAGTAATACAGTATTTTCTACCGTTACTTCCTGATCTTCGCCATGTCTTGTAGTGTATTGAAGTGTGGCTCTAACGATAGCAGTTTCCGCCATAGTGCGGGAATATTCAAAATCATGTTCAAAAGTCGAAATATTTTCTCCAATAACAACCCGCTCTTCCAATATTATTTCATTATCCATGTACCAAGTCAGCAGATATTCCAATCCCGGTCTCGCACCGGTTACAACCAGCTTGCCGACAAGAGTGCTGTCGGGCGGTAGAACGTCAGGCATAATAAGTTCGATATGCGCATCGTCAAAACCGAAATCAAAATAGTTTATATCTCCAGGCGAACTATCCCGGCTGCTTGTAAATCCGGTATAGTCTGAATGGCGTGCTGAAAAAGCACGCTCTTCAGAGTTGTCGATTATTTCATTATTATGTAAATTATGAGCACTAAACAATGTTGACGTTGCTGCAATAACCAAGATTATTGCAACAACTACAAGCAATTTTATCAATCGCTGCATTGGTTCCTCCATGGTGGTTATCAATGAAATTTGTGTATAAAAGGTAAAAATAATTTAGCATATTTTCAGTAATGTATCAATAACAAATTTGAAAAAAGAGTCGGCATTTGCCGACTCTTTGCTTAATTTTATTTTCCCTATCTGGGTCTTGCGTTGTACGCTTCCTCGACTGCGGCGCGGAGGTTTCTTTGGTATGACTGGCTGTTTGTTACTGTACTGCCAAAGTGCAGACAGAGGTGCCCGTTCATGCCGTTGTCGCGGATTGTACTTACGTCATGTGGCATACCGTTAAGTGCCGCAGCAAATGTCCTGCCGCCTGTTGTGACCCAGACCGGACGCGGTGCCCATGCCCAAACACCGCCTCGTGTTCTGAGGAGTGCTTCCGTATCAGCTCTTGTCGGTGTCTCAACATCCATATGGCCGCTTCTTGAGAAGCCCCGGAGTTGGAATCTAATGCCCGTTCTAACGTCTGTAATATTCAGATTCGTGTTGATTGGTACAATTGTTCTTGCTGCTGACCAGTCAATCAGTTCAACTCTTATTCCTCCGACACCTAACAAGTCTGATCGTATAAATCCTTCGGTATTGTTATGCCTTACTCTTGACCAACCGTTGGACAGATTTTCCAGAACCGTAACACTTGTGTTTATCTCAAGTGTTCTGATAATTCTATGGCTTGTTGATGCGCCGGATCTTAATCGGACTCCGGCGGCTATTGTTCTCATTTCTGTTGAACCGGATGCTCTCCCTGTTTCCGATAATAAATCAGATCTTATGTAGCCCTCTGAGTTATTATGTCTGACTTTCGTCCAACCGTTTGCCAGTTGTTCCAAGACCTCAACGCTTGTTCCTCCCGTAAGAGTTCTTATAACGCTTGTGTTTGTTGAAGAACCCGATCTCAGGTTGACCGCACCGTTTGTTTTCAGTGTTGTCGCACCCGAGGCTGTACCTCCTGCTGACAGTAAATCTGATCTTATATAGCCCTCTGTGTTGTTGTGTATTACTTTTGACCAGTTTCTTCCGTCTCGTCCGGTTTCTTGTCCGATTACTTGAACATTTGTTCTTCCGGCAAGTGTTCTGATTAGCGTTGAGTCTGTTGACGGACTTGATCTCAGATTGACTGAGCCGTTTGTCCTCATCGTTGTGCTTGATGACGAGTCTCCGCCGCCACCGCCGCTGCTGCCACTGCCACCGCCGCCACCGCCGGATGAACCTCCGGAGCCGCCGCCGCGTGTTAAAAAGTCTGACCTTATAAATCCGGTATGGCCATTTACTCTGACTTTTGACCATCCTGCGGGATTGTGCTCAGTTACTTCAACGCTTGTCCCTGCAACGACTGTGTCAAGTATTCGTGCGTCTGTTGATGCCGAGGCTCGAACGTTGACGCCGCCTGTTGTTTGGAAGGTCGCAAAATTATTTATGGGAAATTTTAGAAAGTCTGACCGTATATATCCGGTCGAACCACCGACACTGACTCTTGACCAGCCTGCCGGATTATGCTCGAGCACTTCGACATTTGTACTGTTGTATACGACGCTGACAACACTGGCATCTGTTGATGGTTCCGATCTCAGGTTGACATCGCCGGTCGTGCGGAACGTGCCCACGGAAGCCACTGTCGTCGACATGCCGATCATACCCGCCATCATGCAGAAAATTAGTATCAATATAATCAGTTTTTGCGGTTTTTTGTTCACTGTTTATTCTCCTTGGAAACACGACCTTTTGACACCTATCGGTACGCAAAGTTTAGCACAAGTGAGACAAAAAGTCAACCCGCATTGATACCATTTTGTAATTTATTGTAACTTTTAGCCCAAGACCGAGGCATATTTTTCTTGCTAAAACCTTTTTATTATGATAAGTTTCTTCTTACACGCATCCTGGTTTATCATAATTTAAAAGGGAGTTTTTCTATGAATATTAAGCTATACACTTTTAGTGACACTATGCAATTTGTTATGAAAGAAGCAAGACGGGTTTCGGGTTCCGCAAGAGCGGAAGACATAAGTTCTGTACACGTGCTTATGGGTCTTATTGCTCTTTCGTTAACAACCGGGAAAAATGATTATTTTTCCGAACATGATAAGCTGGAAGTTCAAGTTGATATAGCTAAGGTCAAGGAGTTCTTTGAAAAATATAACATTCAGCCAAGCGTTGCGCTGCCGTATCTGGAAGAGTTATCCTCCCAAATGACACCTGATGAGGTAAAGGAGAGGATTAACGCGACTTATCTGGCAATGTATGTAAACGATTTTAAGCTCAATGACCCTATACCCGTAACTGCAATTAAAATGCTCAGGGCGATTCGCGATAACGAGGCACAGTTGTTAAAAGAAGTGTCAACCATGGTGGATGATGAGATTGCAGGCATTGCCGAATCTGATATTCAGGAAGAGAGAGCTGATGAATTCAGAAAATATTCGGAGTTAAAGCGGTATTTATCATCAACTGTTAAGGGCCAGCAGCATGTGATAAATCAGTTTGTCGAAGCTCTGGAAAATACGGCGATTTTTGAGGACAAAAAGCGGAAGAGACCCAAAGCAGTTTTCGTTTTCGCCGGTCCTCCGGGGGTCGGAAAAACTATGTTGGCTCAAGAAAGTGCTGATAAACTGGGGTTAAGCTTTAGACAGTACAATATGACCGACTACACAACTCATTATCAAGTCGGCGATTTGATAGGCCACAATAAGGTTTATAGAAATTCGAAGCCCGGAAATTTAACTGAGTTTGTAAAAAAGAACCCGAACAGTATTATAATTTTTGACGAGGTCGAAAAAACGCATCCTTCTGTTATGAATTTATTTCATCAGATGCTGGATGAAGGAAAAATGGAAGACCAGCACCATAATACAGATGTGGATTTTAAGAATACAATCATTATATTTACAACAAACGCGGGAAAACAATTATATGAAAACACCGTGAATTGTGCCGGTCTCAGCAGAAAATCTATTTTGTCCGCATTGGCGGCAGAGAAAAAATTAGATGAACAGGGTGGTAAGGCGAGCGAACCTGTATTTCCTGCGTCCATTCGTTCAAGAATGGCTTCAGGATATCCGATAATGTTTAATCATTTACCGTCACGCATCCTTATTGAAATCATAAATGGTGTACTAAAAAGAAATGGATCTCTTTTTAAAGAACAGTACATTGACAAGAAAAATACTAGTGACGATGAAAGCTCAGGAGTAATCATAGATTCGCGTATTGGTTCCTTAATTTTGTTTTCTGAAGGTGCAGCCACTGATGCACGCGTATTATCAAAGCAGGCCGAAAACTTTTTCAGAAAGCAAATTAACGGGCTGATGAAAAACCAAAGGCACAACGAGATAAAAAAACTCTTGCTAAGCCGTGAATTATCCTTTCTTTCACTTAAGGTAAATGAGGAGTGTGAGTTTAGTGAGTTGCTTAAGAACCCTTATCCTTCAAAGATTCTTTATTGCGGAGACCCGGTAAACTTGAATATTCTCAAGGATGAGCTTAAAAAGGATGATAGCGATAGAAGCGTTCTTGAAATCATTGGAGTTACCAAAGAACCGGAAAATGAAAAAGAACATGAAAAGAGCAAAGAATTATCTGAAGCAGCCATAAAGGAAATCAAAAAAAATGACATAATGTTTGTTATAATCGATACTGACGCTTTAGGAATAACCGCTGCTAAGAGAATATTCAATGATTTTAGAGAGTTTACGCCGGAAAGCTCTGTTTATCTGATTGAAAGAGAAGAGCTTGATGAGGACGAATTTGATTATTTTACCGGAATGGGTTTAGCAGATAAAATCAATTTGTGTAACTTGCCGATGTTTATTGATCAGCTGCACCTTATTGCAAGTGAATCATACTTAAAGCAACAAGCCAATTACCTGGAAAGAAAATCAAATGTGATATCCTTTGAAGCAACAAGCTTTGTGTTAGATAAAGAAAATAAGAGTGTCGAAATAAAGTATGGTAACTTTACATCAAAACGGAGTGTGCATGCGGAGGATGTCGAAAGTATGTTATCAAGTCATGAAAGACCAAACGATAGGTTTGATGACATAATCGGTATAAAAAGCGCAAAAAAAACCTTTGATCATTGTGTAGAGTTCCTGAAGGATCCGAAAAGCTATATTAATAAAGGTATGGAGGCACCCAGAGGATTATTGTTATATGGTCCGCCCGGCACAGGTAAAACTATGCTTGCAAGAGCATTGGCGGGAGAAACGGATACAGCTTTTTTTGCGGTAAACGCCAGTGAGTTTATAGCAAAATGGACGGGCGAAGGCCCGGAGAAAATTCGTGAGTTGTTTCGACGCGCACGCAGATACGCGCCGTCAATTATTTTTATAGATGAAATCGACTCAATTGGTGAAACCCGCTCGGGAGGCACTCTAACAACCTTACTCACTGAATTGGACGGCTTTACTGTTGACGTTAAGCGTTCTGTCCTGGTGATTGCCGCGACTAATTTTGAAATAGAAAGAGGAAAAGGGGGTATGGGAGTTCTTGATCCCGCGTTAGTCAGACGCTTTGATGAGAGGGTAAGAGTTGATTTGCCGGATAAAGAGGACAGAAAGAAATTCCTGGAAATAATGCTGGATAAATGCATAAACTACGATAGCGCAGCAGAAGGCGTGGCTGAAGTCGTAGAGTCAATCGCCACGCTTTCGATAGGCGAAAGTCTTTCCAAGCTTAGAAATCTTATAACCTTTGTCAAAAAAAGAGCATACGGCGAGCCGATAAGTGCCAAGATTCTGAGCTTGGCTTATGATGAATACATATATGGGGAGGAGAGAGAAAGAGACGAGGATTCACGAAAACGGGTTGCTCAACATGAAGCAGGGCACGCACTTGTTTACAGCAAAACCGGGAAGACACCCGCGGTTCTTACAATCGTTTCCCGAGGCGGCCATGAGGGCTATATGATGCCTGATATTGATGAGGATAAAATCATATATACAAAAGCTGATTTGTTGGGTCAAATCCGGACATCTCTTGGCGGACGTGCTGCCGAGCTTGTGTGTTATGGTGAAAATGAAGGATTATCCGTTGGAGCATCTGCCGATTTAGCTAGTGCTACCAATGTTGCATACCGGATGATATGCTTATATGGTATGGATGATTCTATCGGTCTGGTATCGCATAAATCCGAGAGGTTATTGGATGCGGCCGCGCCTGAGATAACATCACGCTTAAAAGCCGTTTTGAGCGAAGAGCTTGATAAAGCCAAAACGCTTATATCTGATAACAGGGAAAATTTCGATAAACTCGTAGATGCGTTAATGGTTAAAGAAAAATTAGTCCAAGATGAAATCGAGCAAATACTTGGACAATAAATTAAAAGGAGAAAAAGAATGAGCAACGAAGGTATAATCAATGTATCCATGGACGAAAACGATAAGTGGGTGGTTTCTTCTCCGCTTGATGAAACCGGAAGCCGCAATGAAAAAATCGCTCTATACAAAGGAGCGCAAGCTCTAATGGAAGAATTGTTTAAGAAGGCTGCTGAGTCCGGTGAACTTCGCAAGCACATTCCGGGCGGCCACTTTGACAGCTCGATGTTTGAACCATTCTCAATACCATTCAAAGTCATATCTGACGGTAGCACGGGTACGCCATTTGAAGTCGAGTTTTTAGCCAAGGATTATACTGTGCTTAACACGGCTTTCGGACAAATTGCTCTTAAGGAGAAGCGCAAAATAGTAACCAGAGAGAAAAAGGTTAAATAAAAATAATATAAGGGGGATGTTTCAATGGCAACAGCAAAAGAAATTTACGGTTGGTTCAAGGAGTTTTTTGATAAAAACGATGCTGAGTACGAAGGTGATGATGAACACTTTGCCATTAAGTCTGTATTCGGGCTTAGAAATAAGCTCAGAGAAACAACTGTCGGCATATTTTGTAAGGATGATGCCGTTTCAGTCAGAGCGTACATTCATATGTCCGCAGACGAGGAGTGCAGAGCAAATGTTCTTGAGTACATGATGAGAGCAAATTATGGAATGATGTTTGGTAATTTTGAAATGGATGTGCGTGATGGAGAGATGTATTTCAGATTTACCATAAGCTGCATGGATAGGAGTGAACTGTCACCACGGTTGATGGCCAAGGCGATCGGATTGCCGCAGATGATGCTGGAACAGTTTGGCGACGGTTTGCTTGCGGTAGTGTTTGGCGCAAAGACACCGGAAGAGGCCATTAACGACCTCAGAGGTTCGGACGGTGGTTTTGAGAATGATTGTGATGATGAAGATGAGGATTGGGAACATTCTTTTTATGAGGATGAAGATTGCGACGAGGATTATGACGAGGATGAGGTAAAAAGACAATGGCTTATTGACCACTTTGAAGAAAAAAAGTCATATAGAATCGATGATAACTCCCCCGATAATCTTGACCTCCTTAAAGACTTGCACAGCTTGGAAACTTTAATAATGCGCAACAGCGGTGTATCCGATTTGTCGGTAATCGCGCACCTGAGTAATTTGAAACGGCTTTTTATCAGCAACAGTGGAATCACAGATATATCACCGCTTGCAGGTTTAAAGAATTTAGAAATCATTTGCTTTTGCGATAATGATGTTAGTGACCTCTCGCCGCTCGCAGGGCTTGCGAATCTGAAAGAGCTGTGCATCATGAGAAATAAGTTTAAGGATCTGACACCGCTTGCAAATCTGGTTAAGCTGGAGAGTCTGCATATAAACGATAACAAAGTAACCGATCTTTCTCCGTTATCCGGGTTGATTAATTTGAAAGTGTTACAATTTGGCTATAATAATGTGGATAACATATCAGTTCTTGCAAAGCTGACAAACTTGGAGGATCTTGAATTCGGTGCAAATAAGGTTGCGGATCTATCAGTTCTTTCAGGACTGATAGAACTGAGTAGTTTAGTACTCACTGATAACAATGTAAGTGATTTGTCTCCGCTAACCGGACTCGATAACCTAAGAAAGCTTCATATAGGGAGCAATAAAATTACAGATATTTCGCCGCTTGAGTCTTTGACAGAGCTTGAAGACCTCGATTTTTGCGCTAATGAAGTTGAAGACTTTGCTCCGCTTGCGGAGCTGACGAATCTGAGCAGACTCTGTTGTAAATCAAATAAAGCCCACGATATAAGCCCGATATCAGAGCTTTACTGTTTGGAAGAGCTTTATATTTGTCATAATAGCTTCTCAGATTTATCCCCGCTTGAAGAGTTGGAAGATTTGCGGGTCCTGACTGCAAGATATAGCGGATATCTCGATTTGGCTCCGCTTAAGAACTTGGCGGATCTGAAGAAACTCGATTTAGCATTTAACGAAAAATTAACCGATATACCGACCCTCTTCAATTTGAAAAAACTAAGCAGTTTCTACTTGAACCCGGACAGCGTTTCGGAAGAAGAGCTTCTCGAACTGGAAAAACACCTGCCTGATTGCGATATAATTTGTCTGACCGGAGATGATGATTCAGAAAGCGAGTATGGTGAAGACGATGATTGCGGTGATTGCTGCGGTCATGATCACTAGGTAAACACAGATTAAACAGTGCCGGCTAATCTAGCCTTTCGCGCCCTCATTTTGAGGGCGTGAGTTTTTTGATATTTTTCCTATGGTTTTGGATTATTATTGCGCATTTTAACTGATAGGTTATTCGTCACCATCTTCTTTGTCATTAAGAGCTATAATATTTTTTGCATTGAGCGGTGATACGATTTTTTTACCTGTTCTTGCTTCATGCTGTTCACGAGCTGCTTTAGCTACAGAGCCACCATGCTTGGCAACTTTTGAAGAATCTTCCAGTCCAAATGGGTCTGTTTCTCTAGATATATCAGTTGCCGAAGCTTCAGCAAGCATATTTAAGATAAGCTCCATATTTGTCATGTGGTCTCGCAGATTTTCCTTTTTGAGTCCTTTATAATTTTTATACTCGCGGGTTGATTTACCACTCCATTCTTTTGTCATTATATCGGTCAGAGTCGCGAAATCTTTTGATTCTCGAACACCGGAGCGTTGCCATTCGTCGGTTAACTCCTTGCGTATTTCCATTGTTTTAATGCGTTGATTTATCCACTTTTCGCTATAACCTTTTCTGAGATAAGTTTCAAAAGCTCGGTCAATCGCTATTTCAGGGTCAACTACTTCATCAATGCGCTCTTTCCCCAACTGTGCAAGCCACACCTTGAATGGCTCTGCTTTTGGAGAAGGGATAGATTGGATTATACGCAGTATCTCCTTTGTGTTTGCTACGTCTGTATTATACTTTTTTCCATCGGCAGCTTTCAATTTCAGTTGCTTACAATTTGTAAGCAACTGGTCAGCCCCTTCCTCAACAAGTCGTTTTTTCATAACAGCCCAATATGTGCTGGCGTTTCTTTGAGTAGGTTGATCAGTCAGAACACCAATCACATCAACAACAGATACATACCAATCCTGCTCATCTTCGTTCCATCCTTTGCGGATCTCTTTATCTTCGAAAACCGAAACCTTTCTGTTCTCACTCATTATGTACCTCCGGTATCACCCTGATATTATTTGCAACTACCATACAAAGTATACCGCAATTATCCTTATATTGCAACATGTTCACCATGTTCGAATATGTGATTAATCTACAATTATTTCTCTTTTTCATCATATATTTCAACAATTAAGAAATTTATTTTTTTTTGTTGAGCAGATAGTAATGAGTTACGCTAATTCAAAAGAAAAATCATTTGCGTATATCTTAAAAAAAGGACGTGTCTGTCCAAGGGGACGGGCCATCTTCTTTTATCTCCTGCGGATATAAAAGACAGATGAACCGTCCCCCTGTCTTGTTACCCTGTCTTGCCTATAACCCACCATTCAATATCTTTATCGCCGCCAGTACCAGGAACATATAGTGTGTCGAGCCGCCGCCCATTACGTATTCTGTCTGTTGCCAGAGGAAGGGGTATTCAAGCAGTTCCGGGAAGTCCGGGCGTATCAAAGCCGTGCCGGATATCACTCCTCCCGGAGCGTATGACCAGTCGGCACGGTTCCACCCGTATGCTATCAATGCTGATTTCGCGCCTATTCCCGATGCAAATGACATGTTGTTTGACCCCGGATGGCAGCCTAAAATGAAATTGAGCGCATCAAAGACCATATCCGGTCCAAATATATCCGGGTATGCATTGTGCAAGAAGTAGTATTCATACCCCTCACGCTGTATTTCCCAGCCCGCTCCCCAAATATGCGGGCGATATGGGATACCGTACGGGGTTTCCGCATTTCGTTCCTCCAAATGAGCTTTCAGAGTCGGCAAGGATTCGCGTACTGCTTTTGTGAAATCCGCATCGTTTATGAGTTTTTCCGCACGTCCTAAGAACCAGCCCACATGAATAATATTGCTCACTATAAACTCTGTCTCCGACAAGAGGTAATTTTTGTACTCACCCTCCCCGGTAGTTATATACAGTTCGACTGCGGCATATACTTTTGCCAACCTTGAAAAATCAAGATTGTATTTCTTAAGCCACGGCGACTTCTTATATTCCTTTATAATGTCTGTTACATAGTAAAGCTCTGTTGCTGCTTCTAATGCATGACTGCTCAACTCGTCGTTAAAGCCTTTGAGCACACGGGAAATTGCTGCCAGCTGAGCTGCTGTAGTCAGCTCTCTCGGTGGGTTATCCTCGGTAAACACCCATCGGTCGTCTGTGTTTCCGGTGATGCCATCCGTTTGAGCGGCGGGGTCGCCAAGCATTGCGTATTGAAACGGGTCATTGGTTATTATACCTCTGTACAGCCGCCCCAATGCACGGTATGCACCAATAATCGAAAGTGCACCGTGTTCTATCTGCTGAAGAACGTCATTTTTGCCGTCAGGTTTATGTATTTCTGTTATCTTTTTATCCTGATCAACGGTGGTTACATCATGATTCAAGCCAAACATTTCGTACATCATAGCAAGGATATAACACTCCGTAGCTTGCGACTCGATACGAAGGTCGTCATCCCCGGCATCATGCCAGCCACCGATGTTTAGCCCCGGGACAACATCACCCGGTTTATACTTTGTCAGAGTTGAAGGTCCTTGCTCATACATATCAAAATGGACATGGTTGACGGGAGCCATTTGCGCATCGTCATCATGACAAAAGTCGTGCCATACACGCGCATTTTCATTGATTCTCATATGACACATTTGAATTGGCAGGAAATACTCTAAAACAGGCTGCCACACCCCCCGGTCATAAATATCGGCGGCAATTCTGAAAATGGTGGTTTCCGCACAGCCATACTTGATTTTGTATAATCCTTCCTCTTGCACATCTGTAAAATCGAATTTCACGTAACTATAACGTAGAAACTGTCCCCATTCCTGCACATTTGCTGATAAAACCTCGGTTATCCCCGTTTCCGTAATTCTATATAAAACCGGTACTTGTCGGGTTGTTTCCCTTTTATCCAACTCAATGACAGCAACCTTAGGTTGATTTGGGTGATAACCAACCTGAGAAGTTTGAATTACAGGTGTGTACATCCATTCCTCAACTGCATTTGGTGTGATTATCCATTCAACAGCATTTTCTGTAGCTCCGGGTGTCACTTCACTGCAAACGATGTACCAGCCATTACCTTCACTCATGCGTCCATCGATCAGATTCAACTCCGCACCTTTTGATACGATTGTAAGCAAATTATACGGGTCGTCAGGTCGAATAGTCAAACGTTTGCCGACAGCATAAGGTTCATTATAGATGCTTCCGATTTGATTTTTATCCGGTTTTGCATAGGTTGGTCCATTGGCTTGCGGCGGGAAAATCCCTTGTTTATTATCCATAATCCACGGCTTCCCAAACAAAACGGTCGGGTACAGTTCAAGATAAAAGCATAGCCTCCCGGGGAATCCTTCAGGTAACGGTGTTCCCAAATCCACGGAAACAACGACAGAATCACCGACGCTCTTCACCTTAATTTTGTATTTAAGCTCAAAATCAAACTTATTCCCGTCTATATGTTCCTCGAACTTGGGAAACCCAAGCTCTGTTGTGATGCTATTCTCCGTTTCGTCAAACACACGTTCGCTTTGCGTTGGTTCAGGATCCCAATCCCAATGCCTCGCGAGCGAGGTGTTAGGCATAAATCGCAAATCACCGCAAGATGCAACGCGGTTTCCATGCATAATAATACTCACTCCGGATTGATGGCTGATACGGTAAAAATCATCAAATGCCATCACATCCACGCCCTTGTTCTGAAAGTAACCGTTTTCCTTGTTTAATACAAACCCTCTCGACATTTCTATACCTGCTCTCTATTTGATATTTGTTATTATATAGTGGGTTTTCCGGCTTCGTCATTCTGCGCGTTAGTCGCAGAATCTATTGTTGTGAATAGGTATTCTCTTGGACATATAGTATAATTGCGACGTGGATTCTGCGACTGCGCGCAGAATGACGTATGCACCCATAATACCACAGCACACAAGCTTTGACAAAGCCCCTCTTATATGATATTATTTCGCCTTGCGTCACGCTATTATTTTACATGGAGTTTTCGCAATGATTCGATGGATCAAAAGCATCAATCACCCGTTGTTTAAAACACTGGTAACAGTCAGGGGAAATCCGAGAATTGCTCTTTACACAGAGCCGTTGTGGATTATTCCGTTTAACCTTTTTTCGCCCTTTGTTTCCGTGTACATGGCGGCATTGCTGCTTTCAGACAGTCAAATAGGCTTGATTGCATCGATTTTTATGTTAGTAAGAACTATAACAGCAGTTTTCAGCGGAGCTGTTACAGACAAATTCGGGCGTAAGCTAACAACGTTTATTTTCGATACCGCATCCTGGTCCATACCATGCTTGCTTTGGGCTTTTTCACAAAATTTCTGGTGGTTTGTGGTTGGAGCGGCATTTAACGGGTTAATGCAAATTCCGCATACATCATGGATGTGTTTGTTAGTTGAAGACGCCGAAGAAAAAGCACTCGTGAAGATTTTTTCATTGCTGCATGTAATCGGACAATCGGCGGTAATTTTCGCTCCGCTTGCGGCGATCATGGTTAACGGGCTTACTGTAGTGCCGGCTCTGCGGATTCTTTACTTTTTCTCATTTTTGTCGATGACAACAAAATTTATTATCCTCTATAAATATGGTGACGAAACAAGGGTCGGAAGAACACGGATGGAAGAAACCAAAAACATGTCGATTTGGCAAATAATGAGCGGTTACGGGTCAATATATAAGCGTATCTTTGCCTCCCCAAAAATGATACTTTCACTTCTTTTGATGACCATCTTTAATATTACCTGGATGGTTTCGGGAAGCTTCTTTGGTCTTTATGTTACGGGTACACTGCTCATTCCCGAACATTTTCTTGCGTATTTCCCGATTGTACGTTCGGTTGTCATTGTCCTTTTCATTTACCTGCTTCAACCAAAGCTTGATAAATTCGGATTTCGTTCACCTATGCTGATAGGTCTTATCATTTTTATAGCGAGCATTGTTCTGCTGATAATGACTCCCGCAGGTTCATTGCCAATCCTCTTTGCCGTTATAGTAATTGATGCAGTCGCATACAGTTTTGTTGTGCCGCGCAGTGATTCGCTTACTCAACTGCTCATCGAACCATCAGAGCGGGCACGAATCAACGGGCTTATGATGGTTATAGTGCTCGGCTTGAGCATACCGTTTGGCTATATTGCAGGGTGGCTGTCAGAAATGGATCGCCGTTATCCGTTCGTGCTGATTGGAGCCTTTCTTGTATTGATGTTTGCTATTATTGCTATTAATAAGAAGGGTCTGGATGCTATGAAAAAAAATATTGCGGGTTAGCCCTCTTTGAGAATGAAGGTACGGCTCTGCGGAGCCGGGGTGATTTTATGCAAAAAATATTACTAATAGACGATAATGATGAAATCCTATCGGTTAATAAAAGCCATTTGACACGACAAGGCTTTAGCGTGACCTGTGCCGACACCGGTATCAAGGCAATTGCGCTATTGAAGGACAACCAATACGATTGTATCGTGCTGGATATACTTCTGCCGGACTTGGATGGTTTTACTATATGCAAAGCAGTGCGTACCATCACAGATACGCCGATTTTGTTTCTGTCCTGTTTGGAGGAAGCCGATGATAAAGTCAAAGGGCTAATGGCAGGCGGTGACGACTACATGACAAAGCCCTGCAGCTTGAAGGAACTAACGGCGCGTATCAACGCACTGCTCCGCAGAAACAGCACTAAGGAAAATAAACGTGCCGGCGTTTCGATAGACCGCGATACAAAAATCATCAATGCATTAGGAAAAAGCGTACTCCTTTCGGAGCGGGAGTTTGATTTGTTTATACTGCTTTATGAGAACCGGGGAAAGTCCTTCTCCAAAGAAGAACTCTTCGAAAAGGTCTGGCACGGCAACGCCGAAATGAGCGTCGTAACGTCTTTGATTTTAAGGTTACGCCGCAAGATAGACTTTGCAGGGGATGTTATAGGGAAAATAGTAAGCGAATATGGCAAAGGGTATTATTTAATGATACCCTCTTCACGAAGAGGGTGGCGTGAAACGCCGGGTGATTACAGAAGAAAGTAGTGAAGTATATGAAAAAGTTAATCTCCTTCATCCCTGCTGCTCTTATGTTTATCATCCTTGCTGTTCTCTTTGTTTTTATGTGTCTGCCGCAAAACCGGAGCTCTGCAACAGCGCAAAACGGAGTGTTGGATTTGCGTGGTGAGGAGCATATTGCTCCGCTCAGAGGACAGTGGGAGTTTATATATGGTGAGCTATTGACTCCGGATGAGTTAAAGGATCGCCCGATGGGTTTCATTGAAGTGCCTGAGTCGTGGGTAAATCAGGGATATCCTCTCAACGGCTTTGCCACCTATCGCCTGACGATTCTCACAGACAAAACAACACCGCTTACGCTTTTCCTTCCTGAAATCTTTACTGCATACGAGTTGTGGGTCAATGGAGACATCCTAAGAACAACAGGGGTGGTGTCCGGCAATCCCGCCGAGGGACGTATGCTTGTAGAAAACGCAATGGTTTCCGTGGCTGCCGAAAACGGTGTTATCGAGCTTGTTATACAAATCAGTAATTATCATTTTAATGAAGCGGGATTATATGATACGATATTGATAGGAGAAACCGAAGCCATACAATCATGGTTTTTCCGAACCCGTACGTTCCACAGTATTGCGCTTGGTTGTATATTGATGGCAGCGTTTTATCATCTTACACTCTTTATTTACCGCCGTCGTGAAAGAGCATATCTTTTCTTTTCGTTGCTGTGTTTTCTTTGTTTGTTCAGATTCCTTATGGAAACCAATGGACTCAACCAGTATTTTCAATGGATACCCATGAATATGTTCGGCGTAAAACTCTACCTCAGTCTATTCGTTGCGCACAGCATCGCTATATGTGCCTTTTCTATGTATATTTTTAATCGTGAGTTCTTGCGGAAACATAAATTTGCCATCGGAATATGCTTTGGTATTCTATTTGTCTTAGGCATTGCTTTTCCAACGAATACACGCGTATATATAATTGTAATGTTTGCCGCCATAGTACCTACATTATTGTTTACCATCATCCTTGCCGCACGCTCCCGTGTGCTTAAAGAAAATGGTGCATTGCGGCTTTATTTTGCGGCATTGATTGTTTTTCTGGTCGTCGGAAGCACATCAAAGTTGTTTTACGATTATATTCTGTTCATGACCGGGCTTATAAGCAATATGTTCCTGATTATGTCGCAGAGCCTTGTGCTGTCACGAAGATACACCGACGCATTTCGCTTTGTCGAGGAAACGAATACTAACCTTGAGCAGATTGTGGACGAACGTACAAAAAGCCTGCAAGCCGCAAACGAAGCCATGCTGATTACAAACAATGCCATGAAAGAACTTGTCACTAACATATCCCACGACCTGAAAACACCACTCCACGTCATGAGCATCAACCTCGAAACACTGTCCGAGCTTACCACAACACAAAGTGATGCCACATATCAGCGCCATGTCCGTGTTGCATACCAAAAGAACCTCGACCTGCAAAGGCTGATACGAAACCTGTTTGAAGTCAGCCGAATTGAAACCGACAGGAACATTTACTCACCCGAATGGGTATCCCTGTCAGAGCTACTGGCACAGGTAAAAGAGAAATACGATACTTATATTGAAGATCATGGCATAAACTTTGAAATTGATGTGAAGCAAGTGGACGGTTCCAATCCGTGCGAAGTCCGTGCGACGGACGGGGAGTCTGCTTCACTTGCCGTTTCCTCAGAAAGCATATTTGCGCTTCCAACGGAAAGCAAATATGTAGTTTCTGTGGATTCCCAAAAAATATGGAGCGTATTCGACAACATCATTTTCAACGCCGTGCATCATACCGAAAGCGGCGGCAGTATCACAATAACCGCTCAATACACAGAATCATCCGCAACAATCACTGTCGCCGACACCGGTTGCGGCATCGACCCGAAGCATCTGCCCCGCATCTTCGAACGCTTCTACAAAGGCTCTCAGGAACGCAGCGCAAACGAAGGCGAAAGCGGACTGGGACTATATATAGTCAAAAGCATAATGGAAGGCTGCAGCGGAAGTGTTAGTATCGAAAGTGAGCTTGGCAAAGGAACATCTGTTATGCTCACATTTCCGGTGATGTAGAATGTAGAAAATGTGAAGATTAGTCTTAAGACAGGGGGACGGTTCATCTGTCCTGTTTGCAACACTTTCAGATTTTAACGTGTAACGGCTGAAGAACCACAGAAAGGACCTCAATGCCGTTCTAACCTTGTGTGACAATATTAGCACTTCGATTCTCTATTAGTACACACATTTTTAGTGCGAAGAAAAGAGAAATAAAAAGCCCTATTGCAATCGGAACAACTCTTAATGCTAATATAGCTTCGCCAACGTTAGTAAGATTATTGCCTATGCTATTTGTATTGTTGGCTACGACACTTAAGTCATTACCAATTCTACTAATATTATTTGAAACAACAGCTAAATCGTTACCAAGATAGTATATGTTGTTTGCTGCTGCTGCTGTAGCTGCATGAATCTCCGTATAGAAATCTGCACCAAATGCTACTCGCCTTACTGTTTCATATTCATCGTTAAGCCTAGAAGTAAAGTTCCCGGAAACATTCGATGTCTTATTTTCAGCAAAATCCACTGAGATTATTATTCCATGTAAAGCGATTACAACTCCCACGAGTATACCTATGCAACAAATAATGATTGATACTATAGGAGCCTTGCGAGTTGCCGGAGGTTTATATTGCATTGTATAGTGCGTGTCCTGCAGTGGATTTACTCCTTGGTTGAATGTAGTTTGATTTTCCATGTAAATGCTCCTTATTAATTTTATTTTTTGGTTTACACTCTATCTAAATTACTATTCTCTTATATCCTCAAACTGCGAGTTAAGGACATACTATTCTACCGGAGTCAGTGTAAACCTTCCGCGTGCTTCAATTCTACTACCTGAATCAAGAAAAAATGTGTAGCTATCTTCACCATGTCTACCACCGAGTATTGTATTAACCTGCAATCTATCCCGCGAATTATAGACGACGAAGTTAGAACGTCCAGTTACAGTATATCTGCCCGGTGGGATATCATCAGGACTTCTATATTCCCCTGCTCCAAGTGTTATTGGTGCTTCTCCGGTTTCTTTGATTCTTGTTACCAATCTATCAAGTTCGTCTTGCTTTGCTTCAATTTCGGCATCTAAATCATCCAGTACCTGTTGCCTATTGAGGGATTCACGACGCAATTCCACTTCTTCCCGGCTTAGCTCGAGATACGGTTGCAGTTCGATTAATCGCTCATTTTGTTCATTCAATTGCTCATTCTGCTCATTTACAATTATGGTTTTTTCATTTAGCTGAGAGGATAGTAATGTGACATCATTAGAAAGACCTTCAATCTCTTGTTGCATTTCAGCATTTTTTGCTGCCAGTGATTCAACTTCGCCTCTTAATGAATCCACCTCATTACCCACTAGGTTATTCTCACTGATTATTTGGTTATACTGCTCAAGTAAATTATCATACGCATTATCGTTTTCTTCTGGACTTTTGGTGCACCCAAGTAACCCTATGAGTACAATAATCACCATTAGAACCATCGTAAGTGTTTTCATCTTTGCATATCTCCTTTATTATATAGATTACTTTTGTATCACTGCCGGAGTTATGTATAGCTACTCCGGCAGATTTAGCCGATGGAAACGAAAAATGCCGTGTACCGGAGCGAATTGCAATTCGCTTTACATACACAGCATATTATAAGTGCCACACAACTGATTACACACAACCAATGCTTTCTAATACAAAGTATCGTTGCAAATTCTTGCTGATTCCAAAGTATAACTTGCGATACTATGAAAACCGTTGTAAAATAACCAGTGGCGACGCTAATGCGTTAGTGTACGTAGCGAAGATACGTATACAGGTCGGAGGGTGTTGTCCGCACTCTCCGGCTGCCGCCGAAAATCGGCGAGGCACTAGTCGTTTCCTGTGGATTAGTATATATCTTAGCATGAAATATTGCAAGTATTTTATCGAAATATTGAGAATCACTCTTTTTCGAATCATGTTCTTGCATACTTATAGTATAAAGAAACATTGTTCTGAAAATAAATCTTTCTAGGAGGGGTAATCATGTTAAATGATAAAAGGTTCTTAACTCATAATCAGCAAATGAAATATTTGCGGACAGACAAAAATATAATCTGTAAAGGTTCCAAAGATAAGGAAGTGCTGAGCAGAATAGGGTATTTTAATTTGGTTAATGGCTATAAAGAGCCATTTATTGCTTCTGAAGTCAATGGTGTTCATATATATTATACCGGTACAAGAATAATGGATTTGTATAATTTAAAGAAGTTTGACGATGATTTACGCTTACTCCTGTTTAAGTATATAACACAAGTTGAAGAGGAGGTACGGACTATTACTGCATATAAATTTGACGATGAAAATAAGCGGGGTAAAATTGCATGGTATGAGCTTGATGCGTATGATACTTCAAAAAATATATCAATGATTGTTAAAGCTATTTCTCATGCTTTCAGCGAAATAGACAGAGCAAAACAAGATTATGTCAGGCACTATATGGAACATCATGCTTTTGTACCAACATGGATTATGATAAAAGTAATTCATTTTTCAACCCTCATCGATATTATTGACTATAGTAAACCTTCCATTAAAAGAGCAATTGCATCGTTATACGGAATCTTTAACAGTAGAGGATTTCCTGATTATAAGTTATTGATTGCAAGTTTGCACTGGTTACGAACAGTTCGAAATTCTTGCGCTCACAACGAACGAATATTTACAATAAAACATATTAACAGCCGAGTAAATACAAACTATATGAATGTTCTCGCTCCAAGTTATGCAAAAGAACGGAGTAGAAAAATAATTGATCTATTAGTTTACATGAAGTATTATCTTCCGGAAGATGAATATTATACGCTAATGACGAATGTAGACTTATTATTATCCGGGTTAAGAAGCACAATACATTCACAGGCATTTGACAGAGTGAGAACAGCGTTGGGCATTAAGGATATAAATCACATATCGTTATTAAGAGATATCCCTAAGACTGCGCCGATAATTTATAGTAATATCAGTCGATTATAGTTGACTTTTCCAAATGTTGTGGTAATATAACTATGAGAGGTCCGGTGAATGCCGGACGGAGAGTCGCTATCCTTAGGGACAGCGGCTTTCTAATTTATATGTCATATTTGTATAAGACTTTATTCATCATCCTTACTCCTTGAATTCTATAGTCAGGAAGGGGTTTAAGGATAAGAGTGTTTCTGTTTAATTGGAGTGTGGTGTTAGGCAGTTTGATAATTAAAAACTCCTCAACCATTACAGTCGAGATTCTTTTCAAAAGCTTATGAATTATTTGTTAGTTGATATGAAGTACCCTTGACGAAACGAACTGTCCTCCTATCTAAAGCCTCGCAAACAAGGCTCTGCAAAGCATTACCCTGGCAAAACATTACCCTTGATTAACCCGCAAATATATGCTATTATCTGTACAAATATTGAGAAATGCGAATGGGAATTCTCCGTTCGCATTTGATATTAAAGGCAAATAATAGCAGTCGGTTGTGATTATTCCAATAAGTTGTGATAATTGGTAATGACCTAAAGAGAAAAAGGGGTATAAAACGTGAAAAAACTATTCAAATTCAAAAAACTGTCAACGCAAATTACCTTTCTTGTCGGTACAATCATCTTGATTGTTGCCGGTGGCGTTGCAGGGTATATGCAGACCCGTATTATAACCGAGATTGGCAGGCATTCAAACCTGAGCCTTCAATACAAAATCGCAGACATCGCGGAAGAAAGTACTGCTGCGTTTTTTGATGCGGTTTACAGGAGCGGTGCTATACGGAAGCTTGCGGAATCTATTTTTGATGTTGACGAATATAAGAGGGATGCGGAAAATTATTTTGATACTCATATAAGACCCGTCATGTCCGGGTTTGTAAGGGGTACTATAGAGAACTCCGACTTTATAGATGCCGCCTACTTCGCCGTGCATCCTAATTTAGCGGGTTTTCCGCTTGTGCAAGAAATTTTCTTTGAAGATGATGGCTACAGCATTGAGGAGTCGGAGCCACAGACGTATGAGGAATATATGCAAGCGGATTCCGAGGATATGGAATGGTTTTACGGTCCGTATCATTCAAGAGCACCATTCTGGTCACCTGTATATGCATGGATTGACGGGACAGTCATGGTGAGCTATACTGAGCCTGTTATTATTGATGGAGTGATTATAGGCATTGCCGGTGTGGATATCTGTATCGGTTTTATAGAAAACCTGATAGAATACATCACATTATATAACACGGGGTTTGTCCTTCTAAGAGACAGCCACGGCGAGTTTTTTGAAAGCAACGATGTAATAAAACAACTCAGCGATAGCGAAAGGGCTAGGCTCGCGGAGGTTGCCCGTGCAAGTCTGGGCGATGTCTTTGAAATCCGGCTGGGCGATATAGTCTACATGGGAGCAAAAACCATCTTATTTAATGACTACGAACTTTATGTTATAGCACCAAAAAGCGAAGTAAACGCCGAAGTTACCGCTTCGCTGATCCGGTTTTCAATTATCTTTGTCACCGCATACACGATTGTTTTGATTGTCGCATATTTTATAGGGAAAAAGATGGGCAGGCCTCTTGCTGCGCTGTCGGGCTTTATGCGCCGAGCGGGCACAACGGGAGATATAATATACACACCGGAGGAGGACCGGGCTCTAAATCAAGCCATCGAGAGCGGCGGAGAAATCGGTCAACTTGTAAAGGACAGCGGTGTGTTCATAGACCATATAATTGAAGCATCCCAAGATCTGGAAACCATTGCAAACGGCGACCTGACAGTTGAAATAAAGGCACTGTCCGATAATGATACAATGGCAAACTCACTAAATAAAGTGATAACCAACCTGAACCATTTATTCAATGAAGTCCAAAACTCAGCCAGGCAAGTGGCTAACGGCTCAAAGCAGATCGCTGATGGCGCATCATCCCTGTCCGGCGGGGCATCGGAACAATCTGCGGCAATTGACGGACTATCCGATTCCATTGAGAAAATTCGGGAGCTAACCGGAAAAAATGCTGCTGTTGCCAGAGAAGCGGCTGATATGTCGAACATAATCAGGGGCAACGCTGAAAAAGGCAGCACACAGATGGACAGCATGATGCAGGCTGTAACGGAGATAAACGATGCAAGCGGCAAAATAAGCAAGGTAATAAAAGTTATTGATGACATTGCTTTCCAGACCAACATCCTCGCTTTGAATGCCGCCGTGGAAGCAGCAAGAGCAGGACAGCACGGTAAGGGATTTGCAGTTGTAGCAGAAGAAGTGCGAAACCTCGCTGCCAAGAGTGCTGAGGCAGCTAAAGACACGGGAGGACTTATTGAAAACTCCGTCTCCAAGGCCAATCTCGGCATGAGCATTGCAACAGAAACATCCGAGTCTCTAAAAGGAATCGTCGAGGGTATAAACCAAAGCACCGGAATCATCGAGCAAATCGCAAATGAATCGGACGGGCAACTTACAGCTATCAACCATCTCAATGAAGGGATCGGACAAGTATCACAGGTAACCCAGCAAAACAGTGCGGCAGCACAAGAAAGCGCGGCGTCGGCACAGGAAATGAGTGCACAATCTATAATGATGGAGAATTTGATTGCAAAATTCAAGCTGAAAGACGGAAACGACGGGATTCCGGGCTTGCCGCCCGGCTCAAATTAAAAATTGATAATAGCCAGAAACATTATAATTAAGGAGACAAAAATGAACATTAACATGACACTAACCGGAGAAAAATCCACTTTCGCCCTGGCCGGCAGGCTGGACACAACCACCGCCCCAAGCTTACAGGAATTGTTGATTCCCGAATTTGACACCGCAAAAAACATCGAACTGGATTTCACAGAGCTTGTCTATGTTTCATCGGCAGGGCTTCGCGTACTTTTAATGGGCGAAAAAGCCGCAAAAGCAAAAGGCGCGTCCATGACGCTGACCGGTGTTTCGGAAGAAATCATGGAAGTCTTCGAAATGACAGGCTTTGCCGACATGCTGACTATTGTGTGATGACGAGAAAAGGATAATCCACATGAAAAGAAAAACCACATCACTTTTACTCGTACTCATACTTATATTATCGCTTTTATCAGCGTGCTCATCTGCACCGGCAAACGAAGAAATAACATCAACACCGATACCGGCACTGACACCGCCAATCGAAAATACACATCAAAACGATGAAGAAACGCCGCCAAACAGCGGAAGCCTTACCATATTACACATGAATGATACCCACGGCAGGACACAGGCAGAGCCGTACATATCTCAACTTGCAAATGATATACGTGCAGATGGCGGTAATGTTTTGATTCTTGATGCGGGCGACCGCTTGCATGGACAGGTGGCTACCAATCTCACCGAAGGTGAAACGATGGTTCAGGTTATGAATGCTGTTGGTTACGATGCAATGGTAACGGGCAACCATGAGTATAATTTTGGATTGAACAGGTTAATTGAGTTATCCGGCATGATGGATTTCCCACTACTTGCGGCGAACGTCAGGTTCAACGGTGAGTATATCTTTGAGCGTTATACAATTATTGATTATGAAAACCTGACAGTAGGCGTATTTGGGCTTGGTACTCCGGAAACTCCCAAATCCTCAGACCCAAGAAATATGGGTATGTTAGTTTTTGAAGATCCTGTTGAAATTGCGACTGAAATAGTTGAGCTTTTGAAAGAACGAAATTGCGATATTATTATCGCTCTCACCCATTTGGGTGATGACAACAGCACTGCAGAAAACGAACGCAGTGACGCGTTGGCGGCTATAGACGGTATTGATGTTGTACTCGACGGTCACAGCCATACCTTGCTTGAAAACGGCAAAGTTGTAGGGAATACATTGATAGCGCAAACAGGTAGCCACGCACAATACATCGGTATTGTTGAAATTATGATTGAAAATGGAGTTAAAACTAAAGAAGCCCATTTGATAGAAGTACCGGACGCAGATGATGAAACAGAGTTAAAGGCAGATGAAGCGATAATTGCGGTAATCGCCGAGGGTCAGGCAAGGGTTGAGTCCATCACAAGCGTTGTTGTTGGAACAACGCCCGTAACCCTTGACGGGGAAAGAGAATCCGTACGTACAGGCGAGACAAACCTTGCAAACTTAGTTACAGACTCTATGATTTTTGCTACAGGAGCGGATATGTCATTTATCGGCGGCGGCAGCATCCGTACGAGTATTAGCGCAGGCGATATTACCATGGGTGATGTGCTGACTGTGCTGCCTTTTTCTAACCTTATCATAACTCTGGAAATGACAGGTCTCGATGTTCTTGAAATACTGGAGCATGGTGTTAGCGAGTATCCCGAACCCGCAGGTCTGTTTATACAAGTTGCAGGTATACATTTTATGTTTGACCCCGAAGCAGAACCCGGACAAAGGGTGGTAAGCGTAGTAATGGCTGACGGAACGGCTTTCGATGTAAACAGTAGTTATATTGTAGCTACCGTCGAATTTATTGCAGCCGGTGGAGACGGATATACGATGATGGCAAGAGGCATGGATTTGGTGTTTTACGGCGGCGACGCGGAAGCGTTTGTCATCTATTTGGAGACAAACCCTGTAATCACGGCAGAGCCGGAAGGTAGGGTTAGAATACAAGACAGATGAACCGTCCCCCTGTCTTGCGAGGAGTAATAAATGAAACTACGTGTTAAAACCAAAGTCGCCGCCTTATTCCTGATAATGGGCATACTTCTTTCCACGATTATAGGATATACCACATACAGACTTAGCTACAACCAAGTTGTGGATTCCTATGCAGACCTTGCTTTTAGCTCCGCATTATTGGTTGCTGATATACTTAAAGGCATTGATCTTGATTCTTATCTTGAACACGGCACGGATGAAGAATACTATGATATCTTCACAAGATTGCAAAACTTAAAAAGATTCTTTAATATCGAATTCCTTTATGTTGTCAGACCGAGTTTACATAAAAACGAGTCCGTCTATATTTTTGATATTTACACCGAAGTCAATGACCCGGAGCATATCTTTCAATTAGGGGAAATTGAAACTGAGTGGGTTGTAAATGAGTATGTTTTGAAAACTTATCTATCAGGAATAAACGAAGACAGCACAGTAATAACCGATTCAATATACGGGCATCTCGCATCGGCATATGTCCCCGTTTTTGCACCGGATGGCTCAATCCAAGCGGTAGTTGGCGTTGATATATGTATGGATGTTATTTTACGCGATGTGCGAAATCAAACCTTTCAGATATTAAGCGTCGCGCTTGGTATCAATGCGTTGTTTTTTGTGGTGATTTTGATTTTGATACAACGTCAGGTTTTAAACCATATTGTAAGACTGTCAAATCATATGAAAAACTTTTCCGCGGATGAGGGTGGATTAAAATGGTTTAATGTCGCAAACACGGGCGATGAACTCCAAGATATGTCAGTGAGCTTTAATCGAATGCTCGATGCAATCAAACATTATATGCAGAATCTTGAAAAGGTAACATCCGACCGCGAGCGCATTGCAACCGAGTTAGATGTCGCTACGAAGATACAGACCGGTATGCTGCCTTGTATTTTTCCTGCGTTCCCCGAACGTGACGAGTTTGATTTATACGCAAGCATGGAGCCTGCCAAAGAAGTAGGCGGCGATTTCTACGATTTCTTTTTAGTTGACGAAAACACCCTTGCTGTCGTTATGGCGGATGTTTCGGGAAAAGGTGTACCCGCTGCGCTGTTTATGGTTATTACAAAAACACTTATTAAGAATAATGCCCAGAATGGCAAGACACCGGCGGAAGTCTTTGATACCGTGAATAATTTACTTTGCGAAAACAACGAAGCGGGAATGTTTGTTACCGCGTTTTTAGGCTATCTCGACATACCGACGGGAAAATTCGTTTTTGTAAACGCCGGACATAACCCTCCGCTTATCAAAAGAGCAGGAGAACATTTTGAATGGTTTAAAACAAAACCGGGATTCATTCTTGCAGGCATGGAAGATATCGTGTATAAACAATACGAAGCCATATTGAATAAAGGCGACGAGCTGTTTCTATATACCGACGGGATAACCGAAGCGGTGAACAATGAAAACGACTTATTTTCCGACCCATGCTTGCTTGAAGCAGCAAACCGATATGTTGGTATGCCGCTAAAAGAGTTTACAGTATCCATTAAAAATGAGATTGATATATTTGCAGACGGTGTGGAACAGGCAGACGATATAACCATGCTTATGCTGCGATATAGGGGTTAGGGGGAATTTATGAGCAACTTAGCGGCACTCGGGTTTTACACACCATTATTAATAACTCAAATTATCATTTGTTTATCCGCCATTATAATGTTTATCAAAACACGGCGTAATGGCATGTTTATATTTTTGTGTTTCTGTGTTATCGGATGGCTTATAATAGATATGGCAATACTGTTTGTGAAAGACCTCGAACTAAATATTTATATTTGGAATATCGGGTTGATTTTTGTTGGCTTTTCGCCCCTTGCGACATTTTTGGTTTTCTTTCGCTATTATTTGCCGGAGCGTAAGATACCTCCGTATATAATGATTTTGCTGTTTATCATACCTTCTTTAAATGCACTTGTTGCGTTGACTTCATATAATCATGACCTATTAAGAACCGTTAATATTATTTCAATTTCTCCTGTTCGTATAGTTGAAATAACATGGGGTGTGTGGTTCTGGGTACACACAGCGTTTAGTTATGTTTTTGCGATTGCCGGTGCCGCTATGCTGGTTTATGGCTATAGGCAAATGCCAAAATTTTACAGGCTTCCTTCCGCTTTGTTCATTATCGCCTTTAGTGTTATGTTGGCAGGCAACTTAGTATTTTTACTGGAGATTTTGCCTACAAGCGTAGATCCGACAGGCATGGGTGCAGCAATAGCCGGGATTTTTATGTTTTTTGCTTTGTATAGAAGCAACCAAAGCATATTCAACCGTTTTGCCAAAGGGCAGGTATTCGATTATTTGGATGAAATCATTTTGGTTTTAAGCAGGGACAAGAAGATCGAGGATTTTAACGCAAGTGCAAGGTTATGGTTTTCATCTTTGGGAATAGACCCTGTTTCCTGTTTGCTTCCCGATATACTGGACACGCTCAAGCAAAAAGGAGCGGTATTTAAGGGGAAATCGGAAAATGAGGACGGTCAAGACATTTCTTTCACGCATGATGGCATAACAGTTATACTCAATCTTCGCTTGTATGAAATGACAGACAAAAAAGCAAAAACCATAGGTACAATCGCAATATTTACTAATGTCACGCAAAATCGTATTCTCCTTGAGCGAATTGAGAAAAAAGCGGGTATGGATCACCTGACAGGTATAGCAAACCGGTTGGCATATGACGGGGCAAAAGAGAGACTTAATACAGATGAGTATATGCCCCTCAGCGTTATTGTGTGTGATGCAAATGGGTTAAAGCAAGTAAATGACACACTCGGTCATAAGTATGGCGATTTACTGCTACAAGCAATAGCCGAGGTTTTTGAAAAAGTTCTCCCAAAATCCTATTTTGTTGCCAGAATCGGTGGCGACGAATATATCTTTTTGCTGCCATGTACTGATTTAGAAGGTACACACAGGTTTATGGATCAAATCCGGGAAGCACTTGCAAATCGTGATGATTTACCGTTTGTTCTGTCGGTCGCTATGGGCGCAGCAACAAAGCACAAACCGGAAGAGAACTTTGACGATGTAATCGCCCTCGCAGACCAGCGTATGTATGAGGATAAAAAGCGTATGAAAGGCGAAAAAGATTTGGAGGGTTTGAAAGAATGATGAAAAGACTTTTTATTCTGCTATTGACGCTTGTATTCCTTATTCCGCTTCTGGCAGCTTGTGCATCCGTAAATGAAGAATCAACGCAAGATAGACCGCAAGCAAGCTTAAGAGAAGAACCGCTCGATTACACATATTTTGAAGGTAAAGACATTGCCGTTATAACCGGTGTGCTCACTTACAACACTACAGAGCGGATCGGTGGCAACCCTGTCAACTATAACGACAGTTCCTCGGCAGCCGAAGATGTGCGGCAAGGGCGTGTCGCCGGATATATGCATACGCTGACGGCTGTTCAGGTAATGGCAGCGCAGCTTAACGGCTTTGAGGCAATTGCCGTACCTAAAGAGATTTTTTCCGCTCAAGTTGCTGGAATTTCCCATGATCAGTCCGTTATTGATAGTTTTGATGCATTCCTCTCTGTTATGGAAACAGATGGAACTCTTGCCGAAATGCGGGACCGCTGGTTCGGTGATCTGCTGGATTTGGACACACCAATACCCGACATACCCAATTCAGGGAACAACGGCGTTTTGAGAATTGCGACT